>JBAXTC010000165.1:0-12236 GCA_037130375.1 Verrucomicrobiota bacterium
CTGCAGGCGCCGCCCAAGACCGTGGCCTCGTGGGATGCGACCCTGCTCCAGACGCTGTACGCGGTCAAGTCGTCGGCAGCCCGTTCCGCCAGTGTCGGGCAGGCAGGAGGCTGGTATCCGGCCATCGACCCGGAATGTATGGCCCGGCAGAAAGGGGTTTATTTCGTGCCGGGCTTGAGAGGCTTCCAACAAACGACCGACTATACGTGCGGCCCGGCCGCACTGCTGGCGCTGGCGGCTTATTACCGGGTGCCCGGCATCGTGACGAACCGGGAAACCGAGTTGCGCATCGCCCGGGAAGCGGGCACGCGCTTCCCCGAAACACTGCCGCCGGGTGGCAAACTGGGAACCAAGCCCGACGAGATGGTCCGCTGGCTGGAGCAGCATGGCTTCCGGGTGAGCGTTGATTATGAATCCACGGGCGACGGTTCGGCCCTCCGCCGGCTGCAGCACAACCTCGAACTGGGCATCCCCACGTTAGTGGAATGGGCGGAACTGGGGGGACATTGGGTCGTGGCGGTGGGCTACGACACCCGGGGCAACGACGATCCCTGGGACGATGTGCTCATTTTCGCCGACTCATTCGACCGCTACGACGATCATCCCGACGGCTACACCTTCGTCAACGCCAACCGCTTTTACTGGCTGTGGTATGATGCCTTCTGTTTCGATCAACTCACTTGGAGAACCATGATCACTGCGACCCCGGGCAGCCCGAGCCTTCCCGGAACCTCACGAACCCCTTGAAATCACTCGAAAAGCGCTGAGAGTCCTCAAAGCAGATCCAGGAATGCGGCGCACGAGACAATTCTTGTTCCTCGAAACTCCCGCAGCGCAGCGAGCCGGAGCGGGCGTCGTTATCGAGAGCCCTGACCCTCGAAACAATATGTGGCAATCTTCCTCGCCAGAGTCGTCGCGATTTGCTCGTCCGTGTTGGTCAAAATGATGACCGCCAGCTTATCGTCGGGAAAACGCTGGATCGTGGCCGAGAAACCCGAGGTCGAACCGCCGTGCCCGATGTTCTTGTGTCCCTCGACGGACTCCAGAAACCACCCGAAACCATATTGGGTGGGTTTGCCATCGTTCAGTTTGGCGATGGTCCACATCTGCTCTTTGCTGGCGGTTTTTAGCACCGTTTCGCCATCCAGCGCCACGTTCCATTTTGCCAGGTCACCCACCGTTGAGGCGATTGCCCCGGCGGAAAAGACCTCGGTCAGATCATAGTCTCGGTTAATAAGCAGATGGTTGGTCTGCTCGTAGCCGGAGGCGCGATTGGGGATGATCAGCCCCGGCAACCGGTTCGTCGTGGCGCGCATTGATAGCGGCTGAAATATCCGTTCGCGCATGAAATCCCAATAGTTCCTGCCGCTGACGTTCTCGATGATGTAGCCGAGGAGACTGAACCCGGTGTTGGAGTATTTCCACGAGTCACCCGGCTGAAACTCCAACGGCTGACGGCCGATGGCCTGGATGAACTGCGACTGCGTGAGGTGCCGGGTCAACTCGAACCCGTCCAACCCCGTGTAACTCTTGATGCCGGACGTGTGGGTCAACAGGTGCCGAATCGTCACATTCGTCCATGTGCCAGGCGCATTCTCGAGATGCGTCACGATCTTATCGTCCACAGAAAGCTTGCCGTCCTGCGCGAGCAGGAGAATTCCCGCCGCCGTGAATTGCTTGGTAATCGAGCCGATCTCGAACACCGTTTCGGGCTTCACGGGCGCGCTCAATTCGAGGTTGGCCAGCCCGTAGGCAGCCGTCTTGATCGTCTTGCCGTTCTGGATGACGGCCAGTGCGACGCCTGGAATCTGGCGTCCCGCCATCTCGCTCTTTATGTAGTCATCCATACGGTCAGCTCGGGCCGCATGCGAGGCAAGAACGATGACCGTTAGCAAGCCAGAGATTGGAACATATCGCGTCATGGAAATAGCATAGCCGAGCCGCTAACGAAGTGGCCATAGTAAAGCCGCAACGATCAACTGGTAATGCCGCCCGGACGCGGCCTCGATCAGAACAACTCGTCATCCTCACTCGCGCGCCTTCGAGTCGATGATGATCGTCACCGGCCCATCATTGGTGAGACTCACCAGCATCTGAGCTCCGAACTCGCCGGTCTGGACCGGTTGGCCCAAATCCTGACCGAGCCTTTCGACAAATCGCCGGTAAATCGGCACCGCGATCTCCGGCTTGGCTGACCGGCTGTAGGAAGGCCGATTTCCTTTCTTTGTGCTGGCGAACAGGGTGAATTGGCTGACGAGCAAAATGCCGCCCTGCACCTCCTGGACTGAGCGATTCATCACGCCGTTTTCGTCATCAAAAACCCGCAGCCGAACGATCTTTCCGCTCAGCCATTCGATGTCTTCGCCCGTGTCCGCCTCCTCGACCGCCACGAGAACGGCCAATCCGCGCCGGATGGCGCCGTTGACAACGCCGTCGATGATGACTTTGGCTTCCGCGACCCGTTGAATGACTGCTCGCATCAGTGGGATTCTCCGAGTTGGCAGCCAATTCTGGCAAAGGCAACACCGTAGGCCAGCGACCCGACGATCGCTAGCCACGGATTCCCTCTCACCGCCAGCAAGATTCCCCGGCCCAGAATCAACCCCACCACTAAATAACCCGATATCGACAAAAGGAACTTCATGAAAAGATGTTACCGCGGTCCCACTTTGGCGCAAGTGCCGCTCGGAACAATTATCCAACTCAGCGTCGGAAGTCTGACGACTCAACCGCGCAGCTTTCGGACTTCCCTCAGGAATGCCAGCACGTGTTGGAACGGCTGGTTGGAATCAGACGAGGAATTGCTGAATTGCTGTTCAACAGCCGTCGCCCCTTGACATCCTCCCGCCCGATTCGTCATTATCGGGCCAAGATGAGCGACACGCAAAACCGGTTGTCCCTCACCCGCGCAGCGCAATAATCGGCGGGGCGCGGAGAAACAAATATCTATATCTATCAATATCAATATCAATATCCGCCATTTTGCCGCACCGTTGCTGAGCTTGATCACCGCGTTTGCTGGTGTCGGTGCCGAGTGTCAGGACAACTATTCCGACACCTGGGTGACCACGGATGCGCTGGGCCGCAAGCTGCCGGCTTACGCGGAAGTCGGCCTGCCGCGCACAGATCGCACCGTCGGCATTTTCTATTTCCTCTGGCACGGCGCGCACATTCAAGGCGGACCTTATGACGTGACGAGGATCCTCACGCAGGATCCCGACGCGATGAGCAAGCCGGATAGCCCGCTTTGGGGGGCGCTTGGCGTGCCGCATCATTGGGGCAAGTCGCTTTTCGGCTATTACCTGACCGACGATGACGGCGTCCTGCGCAAGCACGCCCAGATGCTTTCCGATGCGGGCGTGGACGTGGTGATCTTCGATGTGACCAACCAACTCACGTATCCGGAATGGTACCGCGCGCTGCTGCGCGTTTGGGGCGAGATGCGCGCGGCGGGAAATCGCACGCCGCAGGTGGCCTTCCTCACGCCGTTCTGGGATCCCCAGAAAGTCGTACGCGAGCTCTGGCACGACCTCTACTCACCCGGTTTGTCCAACAACCTCTGGTTTCGCTGGGAAGGCAAACCGCTCATCCTCGCCGACTCGGACTTGATTAACACCCGCGAAGAGCATGCGAAGCAGAGCACTTCTCCAGAAATCCAGCCCGGCCATAGGCTGGGCCAGCGATTCACCGTCAGCCAACCCATTTGCGCCGTAGGCGGGCGTTTCCCGACTTACCTTGCGACGAATTCGGCAGTCACCTTGAAGCTCTTCCGCGAGGGCATGACAAACCTGGCGCTGGCCTCGTGCCGCTTCACGGACGTATCGGACAACGCCTGGCTCATGCTCAAGCTCGATGCGCCACATCCCCCTGGCACTTACCTTCTCGAAGCCTCCGAGGCCGCCGGCAAGATCGGCTGGTGGAGTCACACCGACGACGTCCAGCCGCGTGGACAGGCATTGACCGATGGCCAGTCGGTGGCGGGCGACCGCACCTTGCGCCTCACGCTCACCGACGACGAGGCCACGCGCATCCACGAGTTCTTCACCTTCCGCAAGCCGCAGCCGGATTACTTTCAAGGGCCGACGAAATCGAATATGTGGAGCTGGCTGGAGGTCCATCCGCAGCACGTCTTCCGCAATGCGCGCGGCGAGAAGGAGCAGATGTCGGTCGGCGTGGCGCAAAACGCCGTCAATGGCCGGCTCGGCTCGATGAGCGAACCCGACGCGCACGGACGCAGCTTCCACGATGGCGCCACCGACACGCGACCGGGGGCCATGTTGCACGGTTTTAATGTCATCGAGCAGTGGGAACTTGCGTTGCGCGAGGACCCCCGGTTCATTTTTGTCACCGGATGGAACGAGTGGATTGCCGGACGCTTCGCGGAGTTCAACCGCATCAAGTTGCCGGTGATGTTCGTGGACCAATACGATCAAGAGCACAGCCGCGACATCGAGCCGATGAAAGGCGGGCACGGCGACGATTACTACTACCAGTTTGTCAGCTATGTCCGCCGCTACAAAGGCGCGCGACCACTGCTGCCCGTGAAGCCGCGCCCAATCCGGGTTGACGGAAACTTCGAGGACTGGCGCAAGGTCGAGCCCGAGTTCCGCGACACGGTCGCCGACCCCGTCCACCGCGAGCATCGAGGTTGGGATCCGAAGGTGACCTACACAAACCAGACAGGCCGCAACGATATCATCGCCGCAAAAGTCAGCTTCGACAAACGCCGCGTCTATTTCCATGTCCGCACCCGCGAGCCGATCACGCCATCCTCTGGCACAAACTGGATGCTGCTGTTCCTGAACACCGACACGAACCCCCAAACGGGTTGGCTGGGATACGACTTCGTGGTGAACCGAACCGGACCAGGTTCACTGGAACGAAACGTTGGCGGAAAATATCAGTGGCAGATGTCAGGCCAGGCAGAATTGCGCGTGGCAGGCGACCAGCTTGAGCTTTCGTTGCCATGGTCGGCGCTCGGAGTGAAGTCGGCGCCTGCGCAATTGGATTTCAAGTGGGCCGACAACTGCATTGCCGTCGGCGACTGGACGGATTTCACATTGAACGGTGACGCGGCACCGAACGATCGATTCAACTACCGCGCGCTTCTGCGACAGTGAGTGCGGAGGCAGGGCTGCATCGGCCAGCATCCGGGCGGAATGCGATTGCAAACCACCCGAGGGCTGACCCATAATCCCGGCGCATGATAAAGTTGGGCGTTAATATCGATCACGTGGCAACCTTGCGCGAGGCGCGCTATCGCGGAACCGGTCGCGGCGAGCCCGATCCGGTTGCGGCCGCGCTGGCCTGTGAAGCGGCGGGGGCGCATGGGATCACCGCCCATCTCCGGGAAGACCGGCGGCACATCCAGGATCGGGATATCTGGAAGCTGCGCGAGGTCATCCAGACGCGGTTCAACCTGGAGATGGCCAACTCGCCGGAGATTGTGGCCATCGCACTCAAGCTCAAGCCGGAAATCGTCTGTCTCGTGCCTGAGCGGCGACAGGAAGTCACCACCGAGGGCGGCCTTGACGTAGCTGGCAATCTGGCGGCTTTGACGGAGACCCGGCAGCGGATGAACGACGCGGGCATCGAGGTGAGCCTGTTCATCGCGCCCGACCTGGCGCAGATCGAAGCCGCCGCACGTACCGGCAGCCAGTTCATCGAGCTCCACACCGGCGCCTTCGCCGAGCGTTTCGGACACGAGCCGGGAGGCAACACTGAATTGGAACGACTGATCACCGGGGCGCATCGCGCTGCCGCGCTCGGCCTCAAGGTCAATGCCGGTCACGGTTTACACTACCAAAACCTCCCGCTCTTGCACCGGGTACCGCACCTGGTCGAGTTGAACATCGGCCATAGCATCGTGAGCCGTGCGGTCGCGGTTGGTCTGGAGGCCGCCGTTAAAGAAATGCTGCTCTTGATGTCAAACTACCGGGGAGGAGTCGAGTGAACCTAAAGTTCGTAGTCAGCAGTCTCCAGCATCCAGTCCAGCGTCCATGCTCCACAACCCACGGCCCATCGGCAGCACGTTCTCCAACGTTTGATAGCCGACAGTGGCCGGTGGACTTCAGACTCCCGACATGATCCTGGGCGTTGGCATCGACATCGTCGAAGTTGCGCGCATTGAGGCGTCGCACGAGAGGTTCGGCGAGCGGTTTCTGAACCGCATTCTGCTGCCCAACGAAATCAGCTATTGCCTGTCTTACAAAGCGCCGGGGCCGTTTCTGGCGGCCCGGTTTGCGGCCAAGGAAGCGATCTCCAAGGCCTTCGGCACCGGCATCGGGGCGCAGCTTGGATGGCAGGATATGGAGGTCGGGCGCAAAGCAACGGGCGAACCGTTTGTAATTTTGCATGGGGGCGGGCAAAAGCTGTTGCAGGACCGCGGCGCACGCGCGGTGCTCATCAGCCTGAGCCACACGCAGACCTACGCGGCGGCGGTGGCGATATTGGATGGCGACTGACACTTTGGGGCGTTTTGCCGCACGCTCAACATAGTCGAGGACTCGTCAACCATTGTCAGACTGAGCCGGGCCGTAAATTTCGGATTTGCTCTGACACCGATTCAGCGCAGAATCCCGGCCATGAAGATTCTGCCGACTCTTGCGTTAGCTATTCTGGTCTTTTTGCCGAATCCCGTATGCGGTCTGGCTGCCGACCGACCGAACATCCTGTTCATCATGAGTGATGATCACGCGGCGGGCGCCATCAGCGCCTACGGCAGCCGGGTCAACCAAACCCCCAACTTCGACCGCCTGGCCAGTGCCGGCATGAGGTTCGAGAATTGTTTTTGCGTCAACTCGATCTGCACCCCGAGCCGGGCGACGATTCTCACGGGAAAATACAGCCACCTTAATGGCGTGCCCACCTTCAATCGCTTTGATGGTTCGCAGCCGACGGTGGCGAAGTATCTCCAGACGGCCGGTTATTACACCGGCATGATCGGCAAGTGGCACCTGGGCAGCGATCCAACCGGGTTCGATTATTGGACCATCCTGCCGGGCCAAGGCATCTATTTCGATCCCGCCTTCCTGGACCGCAACGGCCGGCGGGTGATCAAGGGCTATGTGACCGACATCATCACCGATCTGGCGATTGACTTCCTCGAGCAGCGGCCCAGGGACAAACCGTTTTTCCTCATGTGCCATCACAAAGCGCCGCACCGCTCCTGGGAGCCGGACGCGAAGCACCGGGCCATGTTCGCCACCAAACACATCCCCGAACCGCCAACTTTGCGCGACGATTACGCCACGCGCACCGACGCCATTCGCGAATGCCAGCAGAAAGTCTTCACTGACCTCACCCGCTTGGACCTCAAGCTGGAGCCGCCGCCCGGCTTAAAAGGCCCGGCGCGCAATCAATGGCTGAGCATCAAGCCGACCGAGGTTGGGATTGAAGTGGACGGCAAGAAGCAGACGCTCACCGGTGAGGCATTGAACGCCTGGAAATACCAGCGCTACATGCAGGACTACCTCGCGTGCGTTCAGTCGGTCGATGACAACGTGGGTCGGCTGCTGGATTGGCTGGACAAGAACGGTCTGGGAACGAACACGGTTGTCATCTACACCAGCGACCAGGGCTTCTTCCTCGGGGACCATGGCCTTTACGACAAGCGGTTCATGTACGAAGCCTCGGTGAAAATGCCATTCATCGTCCGCTGGCCGGGCGTGACGAGGTCCGGATCGATTCAGGACGCGATGGCCATCAATCCTGATTTCACATCCACGTTTATGGACATCGCCGGACAGCCGGTGTCACCCGACATGCAGGGCCGCAGCCTGGTGCCGCTGCTAAAGGGCGAGCGCCCGGCTGATTGGCGCACCAGCTATTACTACCGCTATTATCATGATCCGGGCGACCACAACACCCGGGCGCACTACGGCGTTCGCACGACGACGCACAAGCTGATTTATTTTTGGAAAAAGGACCAATGGGAGATGTTCGACTTGGTGAAAGACCCGGACGAGCTGCACAACCTCTACAACGATGCGGCGCAAAAGGAGACCGTCGCCAAGCTCAAGCAGGAGCTTTACCGCCTGAAAAAGGAAGTGAAAGACGACGACCAGTTCGCCTACGAACAGCCGCCACCGGGAGCCGGACCTCGATCATCCACCAGTGTTCCATCGGTTCCTCGAAGGGCGAACTGAGGTCAGAGGATTGGGTTGGGGACTTCGCAGTTGCTCACAGGCCGAAGGCTTGTTGGATGAAATCGAGTTTTTCTTTCACCTCGGGATGAATTTCCTCTTTCAACATGACTGCTGCAATCTCGTCGAAGCGTGTGCAGTTGAAACCGTGGATGCCGGAATCCTGGAGCGCGGCCCCAACGATCTCTGTTCTAGCTTTCGTGGTTCGAAGGTAGTTCTCGACCAAATCAGGAGGTGAGAACTGTTGATTGAAGAACGCGTCAGCCCCCCGTGAGATCGTTGCGAACCAGCTTCAGTGCGTCGAAATGATCTTTGGCTTTGATTCCGGGCCCCGTCTCGCGAGGCTCCCAAACTTGCGGCTTCCAGAACGGTTGTTGGTTGAAGAAGTTCGCCGTGGTATGCCTTAGCAGCAGCAGCACCTGAATTGGCTTTTCGCGCGCCCCGGCTCCCGCGCCTCACGGCCAGCGCAGTCGATAGAAGCGGCTGGGATAATTCGTCCACTGCGGATCGCTAAAATAGGAGGAGGGGCCGGTAAGGGTGTTGGTTTGCACCGGGGTCCAGTCGTGATTGGCCAGGTTCGCGCTCGCCTCGACCACCACGGTCATACCGCTGGCCCAAGCGATGTCGAACCCGAATTGATTGGTCCGCACGCCAAAGCGATTGTCGCTGGTCTGGATTTGGGGCCTCCATAATGCCGTCGAAAGCTCTCCAAACTGCGGACCCCAGCCCGTGGTCCCGGGCAGGAAATAGACCGTGGCAAGCCCGTCACCGTAAAATGGATCCCAACCCAGGCCGGGGGCGTTGCCCTGGAAATAAACTCCGGTCAGGCCGACGCACGCCTCGAACGCGCCGTTTCCAATGTTAGTGACGCTGTTGGGGACGGCGTAGCTTCCGGCCCTGCCCCCCGGGCACTGGATGAGCGTGGTCTGGTCCTTGCTAAACATGACCCCATCCAAACTGAGATAGGCGGGGTTGTTGGTATCCACGATGATGGCCGCCAGGCGCGAGCAGGAGGTGAACGAACCATCTCCGATTTTGGCAACGCTGGCGGGGATCGTGACGCTCGTGAGGCTGGAGCAGGCTTGGAACGCCGTTTGCCCGATGTTGGTGACGGTGTTGGGGAGCGTGACACTGGGCAGGCTGATGCAGAGGGCGAACGCATGGTACCCGATGTCGCTGACGTAGTTGCCCATCGTGACATTGGTCAGGCCCCGGCAAGAGCTAAACGCATAGCTCCGGATGAGGGTGACGCTGTCCGGGATCGTCACGCTCGTTAGGCCGAGGCAGGAATAGAACGATAGGTCGCCAATGTCAGTGACGCTGTTGGGGATCGTGTAGCCTCCGGCTCTTGCCCCCGGGTATTGGATAAGGATAGTGCGGTTCTTGTCGAACAGCACACCCTCCAAAGCGGCATAGGCAGGATTGTTGGTGTCCACCAGGATCGCCGCCAGGGAGCTGCAGGCAGGGAATGGAGCGGAATCGATAGCGGTAACGCTGCTGGGGATCAGGACGTTGGTCAGGCTTCTGCAACCCCTGAACGCACCGTTCGCGATGCGGATGACGCTGTCGGGGATGTTGACGCTGGTCAGTGCGGAACAACCGTTGAACGCACTTTCCTCGATGTTCGTGACACTGTTTGGGATCGTGAAGCCTCCGGCTTTGCTCCCCGGGCACTGGATGAGCGTGGTTTGGCCGTGGTTGAACAATACACCATCCAAACTGACATAGGCGGGATTGTTGGTCTCCACCGTGATCGCCGCCAGGGCGGAGCAGGCAACAAACGGAGCGAGTCCAATATAGATAACACTGCCCGGGATGGTGACGCCGGTCAGGCCCGAGCAATAGCTAAAAACATAGGCCCCGATTTTGGTGACGCTGCCCGGGATGGTGACGTTCGTCATGCTGCTGGCGTCTTCAAAAGCCCAATCCCCGATGCAGGTAACCGGCAGCCCGTTGGTCGTGCTCGGGATGACCACCGTACCGTCCGAACCAGTGTAGCGCGTGATGGTGATCCCGCCATTATTGGTCTGGTAAGTGAATTGGCCCTGCACTGCCGCAGGCAATACCAATAGCAAAAACAGTGGCAGCAGCCTGGTTGCGCTGGTGAGGAAGGATTGATTTTTCATGGTCGCGCTGACTTTTCACCGGTTCTGCCTCTGTTTAGCGAGCCGGCTTGCGGGTGTCAATATCAGAATTGACACCAAAACAATTCATGCATTTCGCAACCCCGGAACCCTGGTTTGGTGGCGTGCGAAGAAATACCCAAAATACAGCTTGATTCGGTTGACGGTGCCATCTATAGTTCCGCCT
Source organism: Verrucomicrobiota bacterium (assembly GCA_037130375.1). Lineage (GTDB taxonomy): Bacteria > Verrucomicrobiota > Verrucomicrobiia > Limisphaerales > UBA8199 > JAPLUA01. The sequence continues at coordinate 10,455 of JBAXTC010000165.1, forward strand.
CTTTTTGAAACTAAGTGAATTGATTTATGCGACGTCCAAAAGGCATTAAGACCAAGAAGTCCGTGGCCAAGCGGTTCAAGATAACCGCCAGCGGAAAAGTGCTGCGCTCGAGTGCAGGCCGAAGACACCTCTGTCAAACCAAGAGACCCAAGCGCCGCCGCAAGTTGCGAGGCTCCACCGAGGTGCATGCGACTGATAAGTATCGCATCACTCAAAACCTGCCGTTCAGCCACTGACATCGCCCATCCACTTTCAACCATCAACTATTACCTAATTCATGCGAGTTACCAACGCGCCAGCTTCCCGCAAACGCCGCACCCGGATGATTCGAGCCGCCAAAGGCTTCCGGATGCGCCGCTCCAAACTCTACCGCTACGCCTCGGACGCGGTTGATCATGGCCGCCAATACGCTTTCCGAGATCGCCGCGTCAAGAAACGCACGTTCCGCACTCTCTGGCAAATCCGTATCAACGCTGCCGCCCGCGCCGCCGGAATCACTTATAGCCGATTCATGGAGGGCCTCAAGGCCGCCAAAGTCGCGCTCGACCGTAAGATCCTTGCGGACCTCGCCGCAACCGATGCGGCCGCGTTCAGCGAGTTGATCAAAATCGCTCAGGGTGCGCTCAAGACCAAAGCCGTCAAGGCTTGATATTTTCATTTGCCGCAAACCGGCATTTGAGAATTGCCATCGGCACAGAGGCGCTGCCGTCCGACCGGCGACTCGCCAATCCCGTGGAATTTAACGCCGCGGGCAAGATGCGTCAGCAACGTATTCCTTGATCAAACGGATGTTCTCAGGCGGAGTCTCATAAGGCAGCGCGCCAGTGCCCATGACGCAGTTGGGCCGCCCCCCGGCAATTTCCAGCACCCGGTCAATCGCTCGGTAAATCCGTTCCGGCTCACGGCAAGCCACCACTCCTGGATCGAGATTGACGCGAATTCTCACGTGCGGATGCGATCTCGAGACTGACTCGACGAAAGCAGCCTGGTTGGTTTCCACGTTGCAGACCAGGTAGTTGGTGCCCGTGGCGAGAATGTCCTGCAAAATGAGATACGTGTTGCCGCCCATGATGCAGGGAACCGGATGCCCCAGACAATCAGCGGCAAGCTCAAGCATGCGACGCAGCGCGGGCATTTCAACCTCGCGAAACTGGCGCGGCGACAGAATCGGAGGGGCAGCAGCCGATTCAAAGAAAGCCACATCCAATCCGGCCGCAGCCACCGCCTGACAGAGCGCAGCCTGGTTCTCCGCCAGACGCATCAGAAACTCCCGGGTCGCTTCAGGCCGCAACACGACATCCTCGCATAAGCTGCTGATGCCCCGCAAATTGAAGGCAATCGAGAACGGCCCAGCCACCGGAATGCGCACATCCGCTTCCGGAAACTCGCGCTTGAGCCGTTGCCCGACCGCCAACACCATTGGGATGCGACCGTCCTGCCGTGGATTAAACGGCCTTAGCAAAAGTCCGTCTTCCAGCGAATTTAGCAAGGGCTTGTGAATGGCCGGAATGGCGTCGTCATCGCAGGGCTCGATCCGGGCGCCGTAGGCCTCGGCTTCGAGGTTGTAAATGTCGATCCCGACGGCAATTACCTGGTGGTGATATTCGAGATACGCCGCGCGATGCCCCTCGAACATCAGATCGGGATCGCGCGAAACTTCCCAGGGCGCCCGCCCGATCAGCCGTGCCGCGTGTTCATACACTACCGGAGTGAAGGCGATTTTCATTTTCGAGGTGGGAAAACTTCAGTTTCTTGTGAACTTCCTTGATGTCTTCGGCCGCC
>JBAXTC010000166.1:0-12186 GCA_037130375.1 Verrucomicrobiota bacterium
GGTCTGGGCTGGATTCAGGAGTGTCCGGCGGCGGCGTAAACAGCTTGTGGTTCGATTCCACCGGCATTCTTTACGTTGGAGGCAGCTTCAGCGCCGCTGGGGGCGTGGCCGCCAGAAACATCGCCAAGTGGGATGGCTCCGCCTGGAGCCCGCTCGGGAGCGGAGTGGACTTGTCCGTCTGGACCTTGGTTTCCCGTCCCGGCGGGGACCTCTATGCGGGAGGTTACTTGACGATGGCGGGAGGGCTGCTTACCCCGAGCCTGGCGAAATGGAATCCGAACGCAATCAGCTACATGCTCGCGGTTATTGGTGGCACCGGCTCGGGCACATACTCGGTAGGGGCGAGAGTGTTCATTCAAGCCAATACCCCGCCAGACGGCCAGACCTTTGGCCAATGGACGGGCGACGTTGCCACTGTGGGGGACATTCATGCCTCATTCACCTCTGTCTTAATGCCCGCAGCCGACGTCCAGTTGGCTGCCAACTATGAGCCCTTCGCCGTGCTCTCGATCTCGCGCAGCGGGCCGAACGTCATCCTTAGCTGGCCAATCGTGCTGACCGGCTATACGCTCGAATCCGCCGAGCGCGTGCCCGGGGGGACGTGGACATCCGTGCCCGGTGTCAGCGGGAACTCGGTTACGGTGCCCATTGCCGGCTCGGCCCAGTTCTATCGCTTGGAACGTGCAGGATTGCCTTAACTGAAGACCGTGGTATCGTGTGCTGCCGAATAAAGGCTTAGTCAAAGCGTCTAAACTACTGTTAACCGATGAAAAGGATAATTCCAACTATCCTCGCAGGCAGCGCATTAACGACCGGGCACGCCCAGTGGTTGATCGCCCCGGCGTTGAACGGCGCGTTGTTGGGTAGCTATGCGTCTCCGGCCCAGCCTGTTCCCAGCAGTCCACCCCGACCATTGGCAGCGCCGGCGCTGCAGCCGGGCCCAACCCATTATTGGACCACCCCTGATTCAGCGCCGGCTTACCAAATCCCCGACGCCCTCCGCGTGCCGGACGCCTCCACATTTTAGCCTTGTTCAACGCTCTTAATGTTTCGCAAAACCATGAAATCGTCCCTTAGCAAGATCAGTATTCCCATCTGCGGCGCGCTTGTCGCCGTTCTTGTCGCCGGTTGCGCCTCCAGCGGCGTGAGGAACCCCTCCGGCGTGTCGGTCACCCACCTCAACGCCGACGAACAGGGGTTTGTTGCCGGCACCGGCGTGGAATCGCAAGACCTCGTGTCCGTGGCCGACAAGATGGCCCGGAGCATCGTGGGCATCCCGCAGATCGCCAACGCGGCCACGCCGCCGACCATCGTGCTGCAGCCAGTGGATAACCAGACTCGATTTCCGATCAACAAAGACATCTTCCTGACCCGCATTCGCGCGCAACTCAACTCGAAGGCGCGCGGCAAAGTCATGTTTTTGGCCCGCAACCAGATGGAAGCTTTGGAAAAGGAGCGCAACCTCAAGCGTGAAGGCGTGGTAACCGCCAGTTCCGACCCGATCGTGCAGGAATTCAAGGGTGCGGATTATTTCCTCACTGGCACGCTGCAAGGGCTTTCCACGCGCACCGCCGCCGGCACCAGCGATTATATCCTGTATGATTTCCACCTTATCGATGCGCGGACCAGCGGGATTGTTTGGGAAGACTCGGCCGAGATCAAGAAGCAGGGGCTCGAAGACGCGGCTTATCGATGAGTTCGATTGCTGGATGACGTGATGAACTTCCTCTGCCAGCGGGCGCTGCTGGCCGCTTTGTTACTGGTGGCGGGGTGCGCCACGACGACGCGCCAGGTCGCGCTGACGGGCAACGTCATGGTGGACGGCCCAACCGCCATCGCAAACGGGCCGCCGCGTGATCGTGTCCTCTGGGAGTACCGCACAGCCGCTGCGGCGATGCGCCAGGGCAACTTCAATCTTGCCAAACAATACCTGGATGACGCGCTCCTGACCCTGGGCGGGATTTATGGCAACGATCCCGACGCGAAGAAGGCGCGCAGCTACTTCCACGGCGAGGCGAAGAAGACTTTCATCGGCGAGCCTTACGAACGTTCGATGGCTTACATTTACCGCGGTATCATCTACTGGATGGACGGCGAACCGGACAACGCCCGTGCCTGCTTTCGCAGCGCGGAATTCGAGGACAGCGACGCCGAGAGCCACGAGTACGCGGGCGACTGGGTGTTGCCGGATTACCTGGACGGCCTGGCAACGATGAAGCTGGGCGGCGACGGCATGGATGCCTTCAAGCGCGCCCAGGGCGTCGCCAGGGGCGTCAAACTGCCGCCCTACAACCCCAAGGCTAATTTGCTTCTGTTCATCGAGTTCGGCCCCGGCCCGGCCAAAGTAGCCGCCGGCGAATATGGTGAGCAGCTTCAAATCCGCGCGACTCCTTCCCCGGTGGCGTCGGCTGAGCTTAGAATTGGCTCGCTCCGGGTACCGATCGCGCCGGCCGACGATGTCTGTTTTCAGGCGACCACGCGCGGGGGCCGGGTGATGGACCACATTCTCGGCAACAAGGCTGTCTTCAAATCCGCCACCGACACCATTGGCAACGTGGCGCTCATCGGCGGGTTGACGACTGCGGCGGTGAGCCACGACGCCACGACGCAGGAAGTGGGTCTCGGCATCGCCTTGGTTGGGTTGGTCAGCAAGGTGGTCTCTGCGGCAACGATACCGGCTGCTGACACCCGGACCTGGGACAATCTGCCGCATTACCTGAGCTTCGCCAGCCTGCCATTGCCGGTCGGGCAGCACGTCATCACGATTCAATTCCTCGATCCCTCAGGCCGGGTTCTGGCCAATCTGACCAAGACCATCAACCTGAACATCACGGCGACCGACCGGGACAAGGTTGTGTTCGTCAGCGACACTTCAGTCACACCGCAAACTTTATGAAAACATCAATTGTAACCCTCCTCGCCGCCGGCGCGGCGGTTCTGTTCGTTGCCGGTTGCAGCACTCACGACAAAGGGCCCTACCTTCCGCAATGGTCGCAGACGCCGGCCTACGAGACCCGGGAACCGGTGGTCTTGCTCGATCCGGGCGTCCAATACTCGGTCACTTACACCGGGGTCCAGGAACAAACCCTCGAGGATGGCCGGCTGCAGGTGGTCGTCCACCTGCGCAACCGGGAAAACCGACGCATCGAGGTGCAGGCCAACTGCGTCTTCAAGGACCAGAACGGCTTTCTGACTGGTGACGAAACTCCGTTCCGAATGGTCATTCTCACCGAGAACGCCACCGAAGACGCGATTTTCACCTCGATGAACAACCTGGCCAAGAAATTCACCGTCCGCGTCCGCCAGGCGCGCTGATCTCAGGCCGGGCGTCCTGCCCCGGCGTGCCGGGTAATCCGTGGTTCTCCTCTCGTTCCCCTCAGAGCGGGAATATGACCACGGATTGCACGGATGGCACGGATGGGGCAATATTTGTTATCCCTGTTATCCTAGAAATCCGTGGTTCCAACTGCTGTTTTTAGGTTTGATTCCCATGAAATCGCAGGCTTCGACCAATTCTGTCTTGCGCCCCTGTCCTCGCTCCGAAAAATCTAAGATGCGCACTGCGGGGTCACATTCTCAAGAAACCTCTCGCTTCCAAGCCCTGCATGCCACAACATGCACCGGGCAAGCGATGGGAAACTCCGTAGCAGCATGAAAGCGAAGATTATTATTACGCCCAAGAAGGCAGTGCTCGATCCGCAGGGCAAGACTGTCGCGAGCGCGCTCGCGCATATAGGCTATGCGGGAATCGGGGACGTGCGCGTGGGCAAGTATATCGAGATTGAATTGACGGGTGTGGACAAGGAATCTGCCTGGAAGCAAATTGACGAGGCGTGCCACAAGATACTGAGCAACCCCGTCATTGAAGATTATCGGTTCGAGATCGAATGAACTTCGCCGTCCTCCAGTTTCCGGGTTCAAATTGCGATCAGGACGTAGTCCACGTGGTGCGCAATGTGGTGGGCCATTCGGCCCGGCTGCTCTGGCACAAGGAGGCTTCGCTGGGCGCCGTGGATGCGGTGGTCGTTCCCGGCGGCTTCAGCTACGGCGATTATCTCCGCACCGGGGCCATCGCGCGGTTCAGCCCGGTGATGCAAGCGGTGCAGGAATTTGCGGCCAACGGCGGCTTGGTGCTGGGTATCTGCAACGGGTTCCAAATTCTCTGCGAAGCCGGCTTGTTGCCCGGAGCGTTGGTCCGCAATCGTTCCCTCCAGTTCCGATGCGAGAATATCTTTCTGAAGACTGCCACGGCCGATTCGCCATTCACGAAGCTGATCCCGCCGGACAAAGTCATGCGCGTGCCAATTGCCCACGGGGAAGGATGCTATTTTGCCGACGAGCAGACGCTGGCTGAACTCAAATCGAACAACCAAATTCTCTGGCGCTACGTCGATGCGCAGGGGGAAGCGACGGAAACCGCCAACCCGAATGGGTCGCTCGACAACATCGCCGGGATTTGCAATGAGGCGCGCAATGTCGCCGGCCTCATGCCGCACCCCGAGCGCGCGAGTGAGCCGGTGCTGGGTTGCGCGGATGGCCGGCTGGTGTTCGAAAGCATGATTCACGCGCTCCGGGAACGCGGTGTTGAAAAGGCTGCGTGAAGCGTGAAAATCCGTGCTGCAATGACCTGCCCAAATGAGCGAGCCAGCGATAACTCCTGAGTTGGTGCGCAAGCACAACCTCACGCCCGAGGAATATGAGAAGGTCAAGGCTGTCCTTGGCCGCGAGCCTTCGTACACCGAGCTGGGCATCTTCTCGGTCATGTGGAGCGAGCATTGCTCCTACAAGAACACCCGCCCGCTGCTCAAGTCTTTCCCAACGCAGTCACCGCGGATTCTTGTCGGTGCCGGTGAGGAGAATGCGGGGATCATCGACATCGGCGACGGCCTGGCCATCGCATTCAAGATCGAGTCGCACAATCACCCGAGCGCGGTGGAACCGTTTCAGGGGGCTGCCACCGGCGTCGGCGGCATCATTCGGGACATTTTCACGATGGGGGCGCGGCCGATTTGCGCCGTCAACTCGCTGCGGTTCGGGCCGATCACGGACGATGCCCAGTCCGCTGAGGCGGCCATTGCCAATAACCGGCGGCTATTCGGCGGCGTGGTCGCAGGTATTGCGCATTACGGCAATTGCTTTGGGATTCCGACCGTGGCGGGAGAGGTCTATTTCGATAAGTCGTATGAAGGCAACCCTCTGGTTAACGCGTTTTGCCTTGGGGTGCTGCGGCACGAACAGATCGTGCGCGGGCGAGCCAGCGGGGTTGGGAACCCGGTGTTCTATGTCGGGCCGGCGACCGGGCGCGACGGCCTGGCGGGCGCGGCGTTTGCCTCGCAGGATTTGACCGAGGAATCCGCGGAGCGGCAGCGCGGCGCAGTCCAGGTGGGTGATCCTTTCATGGAAAAACTGGTGTGCGAAGCGTGCCTGGAATTGCTGGCCACCGGCGCGGTGGCCGGTATTCAGGACATGGGCGCAGCGGGCCTGACTTGTTCCACCTGCGAAACCGCCGCCCGGGCGGGAACGGGCATCGAGATCGAGCTCGACAAGGTTCCGCAACGGGCGCCCGGCATGACCAGCTACGAGATCATGCTCAGCGAATCACAGGAGCGGATGCTCATCATCGTCCACAAGGGCCGGGAGGAGGAAGTGAAGCGCATTTTTGATAAGTGGGATTTGCCCTGGTCGGAAATCGGTCTGGTCACCAATACGGGCCGCATGGTCGTGAAGCACCATGACCGGATTGTCGCCGATATTCCCGCGCGGCAGATCGCCGATGAATCACCGGTCTATCAACGCGAGGCGAAGGAGCCGGCGTATTTGAAACAGGTCCGCGCATTCAGCCTCGACGGCCTTCCAGACGCGCAGAACCCGGCGGCGCACCTAAAAACCCTGCTGGGCTGGCCGACCATCGCCTCCAAGAACTGGGTGTATCGCCAATACGACCAGATGGTCCGCAACGGCACCATCGTCTGCCCGGGCTCCGATGCGGCAGTCTTGCGCATCAAGGAGGATGCGTTGCCCCATAGTAGGGCAGGCGTCCCGCCTGCCCCGGCGGGCCTCCCGCTCACAAGCCTTGACTCCTGTCCCGATGGCAATGAGCAAACGCCCCCGGAGGGCAGGCGGGACGCCTGCCCTACCAAGCTCATCGCGATTTCCGTGGACGGCAACGGCACATACGTTCTCCTCGATCCCTACGAAGGAGGCAAGATCGCGGTCGCCGAGGCCGCTCGAAACCTCGCCTGCTCGGGCGCGGCGCCGCTGGGCGTGACTGACAACCTGAACTACGCCAACCCGCACAACCCCGAGCTTTTCTGGCAGCTCAAGGAAAGCGTGCGCGGCCTTGCCGACGCCTGCCGGGCTTTCAACACGCCAGTCACCGGCGGCAACTGCTCGCTCTACAACCAGCATCCGGCCGGCCCGATCGATCCCACCCCGACGATTGCGATGGTTGGCATGATCGAGCGAGTGGAGCACATCACGACGCAATGGTTCAAAGACGAGGGCGATGCCATTATTCTGCTGGGTGAAACCATCGATGCGACCGACCCGCTGCTTGGCCTGGGTGGCTCGGCTTATCTGCAGCAGATTCATGGCATGAAGACTGGCACACCGCCGCGATGCGACTTGGCGAAGGAGAAAGACCTGCACCTGGCCTTGCGGGCGTTTATCCACTCCGGGGTGGTGAAGAGCGCACATGATTGCAGCGAAGGCGGCCTTGCGGTCGCGCTGGCCGAAAGTTGCATCAGCCAGCACATTGCTCGCGAGACACCCCGTTTAATCGGCGCGCAAATTGATCTCACGCCTGCGGCCGCGCCAGATGCGAGCCTGGAAGAGCCCCCAACGACGCTGCAATCAGCCGCGGCTGCGCCAAATCCCTTGCCGGCACGATTGGACGCCTTGCTTTTCGGCGAGGCCCAGGGGCGCATCATCATTTCGGTTGCCGCGATACACGCCGTCAAAGTCCTGGCTCAAGCAAACATTCTCGGCGTGCCCGCGAGGCACATCGGCGTCGTCGGCGGGGCCGCCTTGGAAATCAAGACTGGGGCGGCTGCCATGAGTTGCGACCTGAGCGAACTGTTTGACCTTTGGTGGAGTTCGATCGCTCGCGCGATGCGGTAGCTGAAAGCTCTTTTGTTGATGCAAGAATATCCCAAACATTATTGCGGTGTCTTTGGCGTTTACGGCCATCCGAATGCGGCGGAACTGACGTATTACGGCCTCTATGCTTTGCAGCATCGCGGACAAGAAAGCGCTGGCATCGTTACATCGGACGGAAGGGAGTTTCACGCACACAAGGGCATGGGGCTGGTTTCGCAGATATTCAAAGGGGACATCCTGCATGGCATGGCCGGGCACATCGCGGTCGGCCATACGCGCTACTCCACCACCGGCTCGTCACATCTGCGCAATGCCCAGCCGCTCACGGTCGATTGCGCCTGCGGCCAGATCGCCATTGCGCACAACGGCAACCTGACCAACGCGGCCCAACTCCGCGAGGAGCTCGAGGCTCGAGGCTCGATTTTCCAAACTTCGGTGGACAGTGAAATCATACTCCACCTGATGGCCCAGCCGACTCTGAATGGCCAGGAGAACAACCTTCCGCAAACCCTCCACCGCATCGAAGGGGCCTACTCGCTGGTCATCATGACCGAGACGGAGCTTATCGGCGTGCGGGATCCGCAGGGGTTCCGCCCGCTTTGCCTGGGCAAGATCGACGAAGCGTGGGTGCTGGCCAGCGAGACCTGCGCGCTGGACTTGATCCACGCCAAATTTGTGCGCGACATCGAGCCGGGCGAGATTGTGATCATCAACGAGGATGGGGTGAGCAGCATGCAGGCGTTTCCAGAACCTCAGCGTCGCGCGTTCTGTATTTTTGAATACGTCTATTTTGCCCGGCCGGACAGCACCATTGCCGGCCGCAACGTTTACAGAGTCCGCGTCGAAATGGGCCGGCAGCTCGCGCGCGAGTTTCCGATTGCCGCCGATGTCGTCGTGCCTGTGCCGGACAGCGGGAACTGTGCCGCGCTCGGTTATTCACTGGAATCGAACATCCCGTTCGAGATGGCCTTCGTGCGTAATCACTATGTGGGCCGCAGCTTTCTCCAGCCCTCGCAGCTCATCCGCGACTTTGACGTGCGGGTGAAGCTCAACCTGATCGAGGAGTTGGTGAAAGACAAGCGCGTGATCGTGGTGGACGATTCGATTGTGCGCGGCACCACCTGCAAGGCGAGAGTGAACAACTTGAAGGAAGCTGGCGCCAGAGAGGTCCACGTGCTCGTCAGTTGTCCGCCCCATACGAATCCATGCGTTTACGGGATTGATTTTCCGGATCGCAGCAAGCTGATGGCGGCGAATCATACACTCGAAGAAATCCGCAATTATCTCAGCGCCGATTCGCTTTGTTACCTTTCCCAGGCGGGCATGATCGAAGCAACCGGTCTGCCTGCCAGCGCGTTCTGCATGGCGTGTTACGACGGGAATTACCCGGTGCCTTTTCATCCGTCGGTGAATAAGCACATCATCGAGCGGCGCAACGGTCGGCGACCGGGTTTGAGCGAGATCGTGGCCCGCGAGAAGGCCCAGATCCGGCTGCTTTAAGCAGCAGATTCGCAGGCTGGTTGCTGCTGAGTGAGACAGTGCAGCGTGCCGAATCCAAGCACGAGATCGACCGCGTGAAGCCCGATCACAGGCCGGTCTTTGAAGAGTTCGCCCAGCGTGCCTAACGCGATCCGGTCGTTCGGGTCATTGAACGTCGGGACGAGCACGGCTGCGTTGGAGATATAGAAATTCGCGTAGCTGGCCGGCAGCCGGTAACCGTCAAAGTGCAGCGGCGCAGGCATCGGCAGCGGCACAACTTCCGGCCGGGAACCGTCTTCCAATCGGAGATCCTGAATGCGCTCCCAGTTTTCAGACAACGGATGGTAATTGGCGTCCTTCCGGTTGGTCTCCTTGATGAGCACGACGGTTTTCGGGTTCACAAAACGGCAGATGTCGTCAATGTGGCCGTGGGTGTCGTCACCGACCGGTCCGGCCAGCAGCCACAAGACGTTGTTGACACCAAGATACTTCTTGAGCGTCTCATCAATTTCTTTGCGGCCCAGCCCGGGATTGCGGACCTGGACCTTGGGGTCGAGGTAGCATTCCTCCGTCGTCAACAGGGTGCCGCGCCCATTGACCTCAATGCCGCCGCCCTCGATGACGAAATCCTTGCCCGCAAGCTCCGCATTAAACAGCCGCTTGCCGAGAACCCGGGCCGCAGTTTCCGGCACCTGCCGGTCTTTCTGCCAATCGTCGTATTTCGCCCACGCGTTAAAGTGGAAATGCACAATCGCCGTGTCCCCGCTCTTCCTTCGCCCTTCGCCCGTCTCCCTTCTCACAAAGATCGGCCCGCTATCGCGGGTCCAGCCACGATTGGTGGGATGCACGATGAACTGGACGCGGCGCGTGTCCGCTCCGGCGCGCGTTAGATGGCCGGCCGCCAGTTTCTGTTCAGCCGGGTTGTTGACCAGAATTCGAACGATTTCGCCCGGGGCAATCTTGCGGACGATTTCTCCATAGACCCAACGGATGGTGTCGAGCTTGTCAGGCCAGTCGGTGGGATTGTGTGGCCAACCCAGCCAGGTAGCCTCGTGCTTTTCCCATTCCGCTGGCATTGCGAAGCCGAGCGCGGCGGGTGTTGAGTTCGATTCGTTGACGATCTTTTGTTTGGGCATAAGAGCGGGTTGGAACATAAGGGCTTCAGCCCGCCAGTTCAACTGGCTTTGGCGCTGCCCGGGATATCCTCAGGACTCGCGAACGCGCCCGCTCATCGGGCCCCTGCGGGCTGGAGCTTGAACTTTGGAACGTCTTAATCCAGGCAACCTACTCGGTCTGCTGCGCCAGTTTGGCTTTCTTGCTTTCCTCGACGACTTTGTGTTCGGCTTCGCGAGGCATTTCCTCGTAATGGCTGAAATCCTCGGCGTGAACGCCGCGGCCGCCGGTCAGCGAGCGGAGCGTGCTGGAGTAGCGATAAAGCTCCTTGGCAGGCACGTGGGCTTTGATCAATTGGAACCCGCCTTCCATATCCATGCCCTGAATCTTCCCGCGGCGGCTGGAGAGATCGCCCATCACTTTGCCCATGCAATCTTCCGGGATGCGGATCGAGACCGTATGAATGGGTTCAAGCAGGCAGGGCCGCGCGGCAGCGAAGGACTCTTTGAAGGCGAAGTAGCCGGCGATTTGGAACGCGATGTCCTTTGAATCCACCGGGTGCATCTTACCATCGTAGAAATCAATCTTCACATCCACGACACGGTAACCGGCGAGAATACCTTCCTCGGCGGCTTTCATGACGCCTTTCTCGACCGACGGCACGAAGACGCGATCCACGTTTTGGCCGCTGAGCGAGTTGGTGAACTCAAGGCCTGTATCGCGCGGCTTGGGATCGATGCGCATCCAGACTTCGGCGAACTGGCCTGCGCCGCCCGTCTGTTTCTTGTGGCGGTATTTCGACTCGCCTTTGGCCTTGATGGTTTCGCGGTATCGAACGCGCGGCTCGATCAGCTCGACGTGGACATTGTAACGGCGGCGAAGGCTCTCCGCGATGACCTCGAGGTGCAGCTCGCCCTGGGCGGAAACGATCGTTTGGCGCAGCTCGGAATCGACCATGTAGAGGAACGTCGGGTCCTCGTGGTGCAGCGCCGCCAGGCCGGTGGCGATTTTGTCTTCCTCCCCTTTGACGCCGCTCTTGAGCGAGGCGTGGATGTTGGGTTTGGGATAATCGACTTTGGGCAGCGCCACCGGTTTCTTGCCGCCACACAACGTGTTGCCGGTGTGCGTGTCCTTGAGTTTCACCACGGCGCCGATGTCGCCGGCGCCGAGCGAGGGGACGCTCGTGCGCGTCTTGCCGTTGAGCATATAAATCTGGCCGATCTTCTCGGTGCTCCGGCGGCCAGTGTTAAAGAGTTCGCTGCCGAACTTGACCGAACCCGAGTAGATGCGGAAGAAAGACATCTCGCCGAACTGCGCTTCGCTCATCGTCTTGAAGACATAGAGCACCGGGTCCGAATCTGTCAGCGAGACCTCCACTTCCTTGCCATCAGGGTCGGTTGCCTTGACCTTTTCCCGGTCCACCGGGGAGGAGCCGTATTTGGCGATGAAATCCATGAGGCGCGCCACGCCGATATTGGTTTCCGCCGAGGTGATGAACAGGGGGGTGAAGACCTGTTTCTGGATTGCCGCGTGCAGGCCGGCGCGCATTTCCTCTTCGGAGAGACCGCCTTGCGCGAAGAACTTTTCCATCAACTTGTCGTCGGACTCGGCGATATACTCGATCAGTTGTTCATGCAGCTTCTTGACCTTCTCGGCCAGTTCGCCAGTGGTGGGCGCTTCAGTGTATTTGCCGCTTTTGTCGGTCGCGTAGGTGATGACCTCGTTGCGCGGCACATCCAGCACCTGGTTGAAGCCGGGGCCGGCATTGAGGGGAATGGTGAGCGGGAAGACGCGCTCGCCGAAATGCTGGCGAATCTGAGCGAGCGTCTTCTCGAAATTCGTCTCCTCTTTGTCGAAGGCGTTGACGACGATCATTTTCGGGATGTCATCTTCGGTCGCGTATTTCCACACCGCGTCAGTGCCGACGCCGACGCCGTGGTTGGCATGCACGACGACGAGCGCGAAATCCCCCACACGCAGCGCCCCGAGACCTTCGCTGATGAAATCCGCGTAGCCAGGGCAATCGAGGATGTTGAACTTCTTGCCCAGCCAATCCAGATGCATGAGCGTGGCGGAGACGGAGATCTGGCGGTGCTGCTCGCTGTCGTGGTAATCGGAGACGGTGGAGCCACCGGCAATGGTGCCCATACGGTTAATAACGCCGGCACAGGCCAGCATCGCCTCGCTGAGCATGGTTTTTCCGGACGAAGCATGACCTACAATTGCGAAGTTGCGGATGTCACCAGGTTGGTAATCTTTCATAAATAATTCACTGCCAATTCCATCGTTATCCATCAGAGCCGACGCTCAAACGGACTGACAATGTAAGAAACGACCGTTCCGGCGCAAGCGGAGAAATCGGGTTCCGGGCAAAAAAGAATAGAAGTCCCACCCGGAGTGGTTCTCATTGGCGAGAATGGCACCGACCCTGCCTAATCTCTTTCCCGCTCTGAGGGGAACGAGAGGAGAACCACGGATTTCACGGATAGCACGGAT
>JBAXTC010000167.1:0-12145 GCA_037130375.1 Verrucomicrobiota bacterium
CCACGTGGCCGCGCCCCGACCGTCATTCCAGGCCGGACTGCCCACCACGTAGTTGCCATTGGCCAAGGGGGTCACGAGGAAGCCGACCTGATCACTCGCCGTGCTGCCGACGAGCGAGTTGGCCGCCGTGACCGCGCCCTTCACGCCGGTCGTCCCGCTGCCCCAGGTCGCCGCGCCGGCATCAGTCACCGCGCCGTTGTCCCAATACGGGCTGCTCGTCTCATAGTTGCCATTGGCCAGGGCGATCAGGCGGTAGCCGATCTGGTCGCTCGGCGTGCTGCCGACCAGCGAATTGGCTGCCGAAACCGCACCGGCTATACCGGTCGTTCCGTTGCCCCAAGTGACCGCGCCCCGCGAGGCATTCCAACTTCTGCTGCCCACCACGTAGTTGCCATTGGTCAAGGCGATCACGGAGTTGCCGACGAGGTTACTCGCCGTGCTGCCGACGAGCGAGTTGGCCACCGTGACCGCGCCCTTCACGCCGGTCGTCCCGTTGCCCCACGTCGCCGCGCCGGCATCAGTCGCCGCGCCGTTGTCCCAATTCGGGCTGTTCACCACGTAGTTGCCATTGGCCAAGGGGAGCGCGGAGTAGCCCACAAGGTCGCCCGCCGTAGTGCCGACGAGCGAGTTGGCCGCCGAAACCGCGCCCTTCATGCCGGTCGTCCCGTTGCCCCACGTCGCCGCGCCCCGCGAGCCATTCCAAATCCTGCTGCCCACCACGTAGTTGCCATTGGCCAAGGGGGTCACGGAGAAGCCGACCTGATCACTAGCCGCACTGCCGACGAGCGAATTGGCCGCCGAAACTGCGCCAGTCATGCCGGTCGTCCCACTGCCCCACGTGACCGCGCCCGCATTGGCCAGCGCGCCGTTGTCCCAATACTGGCTGCTCACCACGTAGTTGCCATTGGCCAGCGCACCGCCACCAGAACCGACGTTGTCCCCCGTCGTAGTGCCGACGAGCGAGTTGGCCGCCGAAACTGCGCCAATCACGCCGGTCGTCCCACTGCCCCACGTCGCCGCGCCCACATCGGTCACTGCACCATTATCCCAATACGGGCTGCGCACCACGTAGTTACCATTGGCCAAGAGGGTCAGGCCATAACCGATCTGGTCACTCGCTGTTCTGCCGACGAGCGAGTTGGCCGCCGAAACCGCGCCGGTCACGGCGGTCGTCCCGCTGCCCCAAGTGACCGCGCCCCGCAAGCCATTCCAACTCTTGCTGAACAGTATGTAGTTGCCATTGGCCAGAACACTCAGGCCAGCGCCGACTTGGTCCCCCGCCGTAGTGCCGACGAGCGAGTTGGCGGCCGAGACGGCCCCGGTTATACCGCTCGTTCCGCTGCCCAACGTCGCCGCGCCCGCATCGGTCACTGCGCCATTGTGCCAAAATGGGCTCCGCACCACGTAGTTGCCATTGTCCAGAACGCTCACGCCAGCACTGCCGACTTGGTCATAGGCCGCACTGCCGACGAGCGAGTTGGCCGCCGAGACCGCACCGGCTATGCCGGTCGTCCCGCTACCCCATGTCACCGCGCCGCGCGAGCCGTTCCAAGCAGTGTTGCGCACCACGTAGTTGCCGTTGGTCAAGGGGGTCACGGAGATGCCGACATGGTCGCCAGGCGTGGTGCCGACCAGCGAATTGGCTGCCGAAACCGCGCCGGTCACGCCGCTCGTCCCACTGCCCCACGTTACGGCGCCTCGCGTGCCGTTCCAAGAAATGCTGCGCACGACGTAGTTGCCATTGCTCAACACCGTGACGCTCTCACTGCCCACCTGGTCATTCGCCGTGCTGCCGGTGAGGGTGCTGATGACCGCGAATGTGACGCCGTCATAAAGATAGACCGCGCCGACGTTCGTAATCGGCCCTGGGGCGTCATAACCCGGATCGGTGACGACGAAGTTGCCGTTGGGGAGCACGGTGACGCTCGTTCCGAACGAACTGCCCGCCGGGCCGGTGATGTCGAATTGGCCGGCGCGGGCATCCAGAATCCCGGCGCAGGCGAGAAACCCCAAGAGGGCCAACGCTGCGGTTCCATGGAACAGATTCATTTTAACTAATAGGAATTTGCTTTTTGCGCGCCCGCTCGTAGTGAGCGCTGCGCGGGTGATGGAGAATTGGTTTTCGAGCTTACTAAGCATGGCGCGACCCTGTCAAATGGCGGGCGCAGAGTCAATAGATAATTATTGCCTATCTTCAGCCGCTTTTGGCCAGGCGCCCCGGCTGGTTTTTCGGGTGCGGAGCCCAAAAGGACAAGTATCAGTCTTCACTATTGACACTTTTGACTGCCACAGGTAACTTGGTTGCCTGCCACGCAAACTGCGCATTGAGATCGAGACGCCGCAAGCCAATCTGGTCGCCGGCATGAAATGGCTGCTGTGGGGGCTACACCAAGCGGTTCAACATTCGTCACCAGTTTCGCGGCCATCTTTTTGCCGGGTGCTACAAAGCCTTGCTGGTGGATGGCAGAAACTGCGGATCGCTGCCTTGGCGTCTCTCTTCGCTGGCGTCGGACCGCTGCTTGCGGTCGATGCCTCGCAACAACCGGGATCAACTTTCTCGAATGTCTCCTATGGGCCGCACCCTCGAAATGTCATGGATTTTTGGAAGGCTGCGGGGGAGGGGCCACGTCCGTTGCTGGTTTACATTCACGGAGGTGGGTGGATAACCGGAGACAAGGGCCAAAAAATGCCCTCGTTCCAGCCGTTTCTGGACAAGGGCATCTGCTGATTCCAGGGTTCTCCAAGCCAGAGAAGTATTCCGACGCGAACGACTTTCTCATGACCAAGTTGCTATTTCTTAAATAGCCCGAGAATCAGCGTTGACCCGGAAAGCACTCCAGCGCAGGTTTCCCCCGGAACATGATCAAACAACTGATCCGATTGTGCCCGCTGATGGCCGGCAGCCTGGTCGTCGCGGTTGACATTGCGGTTGGGGCTGCGAGTGCGGTGGAGAAGCCGGCCCTGACACCACCACCGATTCAGGACTTTCGCTCGATGGTTGGCACGTCGGCCGATATAGCGCCGAGTGCTTATCAATACCGGGCGGATCGGCTGGCCGGGGATAATCCACCTGAGAGTTGGCTGGCCCTGATGTGGTATGCCCACCAGGCGCTGAACAAACCTGTGGACGTGAAGGCTCCGGCGATCAAGCAGGTTCTGTGCGGCTTGCTGTGGGAGGAAATCCGCCCCGTGCAGCGAATCGAGTTGACGTGGTCCGCCGACCTCAAGCGCCAGCCTGCACCGGGCGAGCTGGCCATCACGGTCTTGGAGAACAAAGGCAGCTCCAGCTCGTGGTGGAACAACCTGGAAGCTGTTCCAAAGCCGACCAAGGCAACGCTCTCCAACGATGGCAGAACCTATCGCTACGATCTGCCCATCGAGACTTGCGGCATCGTTGTCAGTGTTGTCGGCGCCGGGAGCGCCTCGGAATATGACGTGCCCCAGGTGAGGGTGTTCGTGGCCGACTTGTGGAAGAAGATGGACCTGGAGATCGAATGGGGGTTCGACCCGACCACCCTGGACAAGGATTACAGCGGACGCGTGGAAACCTATGATGGCAAGGCAGGCGGGCTTTGTCCCCTGGACGGGGATGGCAGTACCACGGTGATCGACTCGAGTTCGTGGGGTTCTGTAGGTAAAGGACCCGCCCGCCGGGGCTTGAAAGCCAGCCTGCTCTACATGGGCACGGCAAAATGGCGGCGGGTGCAGCCATTTACCAGCCAGTCGGACGACGTGGCGCGCACGATCGTGACGTTGTGGACTAAGTCCGGCAACTTCTCATTCCTGGCGGCGGACCTGGAGAACGGACCGATCCTGGCCCCCGAGTACGGATTTTTCGTCCGCCGGACATCGCCGCTGGCGCCAGCTCCGGTCAAACCAGTCGAGGACTTACGAGTCCCAAGATTGCTTCTGTCGGGTAAAATGAACGCTATCGCCGGCAGCGCTGAACTGCTGGGATGGGGGAGTGACAGCACGCCCTGGTTTGGTGGCAATCCGGCCGACAAGCCGGTTTCCGTGCAAGGCATCACCGTTCCGGGCAGGAGCTTGGCCATGCATCCCGGGCCAAGTCAAAATGTGGTCGTCGGTTGGCGCAGTCCCATCACCGGGCGGGTGAAAGTCAAAGCCCGTGTGGCGCATGGCCAACAGGGTGGCAACGGAATCGAATGGTGGATTGCGCGCGAGACGAAAACCCAACGGCAGCATCTGGCTCATGGCGCCACGGACGGAAGCGGGGCGCAAACGATTCCTGGCGCGGCTGAAGCGAAGAGCTTGGACGAAGTAGCCGTTGAATCGGGCGACATGATTTCCCTGGTCGTCGGCCCGAAGGGCGCTCACCAGTGCGACACCACCCTCATCGAATTGGTCATCACCGAGGAGGGCGGGGGCGGGGGTGTGTGGAACCTGACACCGCAGGTGATCAGCACGTTGCTGGCGGGGAATCCGCACGCCGATGACCAGGGTCATGCCGGCGTGTGGCATTTTTATGCTGAAAAATCGGCGGCATCTTCGCAGGTGATGGCTTCGGAACCGCCCCTGGAGCTGGCCTCGAAGGCCGCCAGCGCCCGGGAATTCATGAAAGAACTCCAGGCCAGGAAACTGAGCACCATCCGCCAGCAAACTCGTGCGCATGAAGAACAGACCTGGGAGGGCGCCGTCACCGCAATGCGCGGCACCAACCTGCCGCCTCACCCCACACCCCCGAAGGGATTTGAACCGCCCATGCAGGTGCAGGTTCCGTCGGAACGGCTGACGGCCCAATGGAACCTGGGAGTCTGGCATCTCCTCCGTCATACCGAAAAAAACCCGCAGAATGGCCGACGCTGGTTTAACGACTATCCCTACGGCATTCTTGGCGCCGAGACCTATATGATCCTCGCGGCGCTGGACGTGATGGGATCGCACCAGGCGGCCGAGGACGGATTCGACCAATGGGTGTCTCTGCCGCTGGATCCCAACTCGACCGGTCATCACGAGTGGGCGCTGCCCGACCGACCCAACGGACTGTTCACCGATGGGCATGGGTGTCTGACGCACGCCGTCGGCCCCAAGGGAGCGGGCGGTCACATGGATGGAGTCCATGCCTTTGGCCCGGGCTCGATAGGCTGGGCCCTCACCGAGCACTATTGGCTGACGGGCGACACCGAGTGGTTGAGAGCCTCCGCGCCGCGGATCAAGGCCAACGCCGATTGGATGCTGCGTCAACGGCAAGTGGTTTCGAGTCTGGTTCCCGGGGGTGACCGTCTCTGGTGCAAGGGCCTGCAACCGGCCCTCCAGGTGACTCCGGACAGCGGTGGTTTGTGGATGCAGTTCTACGAGTGTGAAGGCTACTATTGGGCCTCGGTCGCACGTTTCGCCGCCACGCTGGGCGTGATCGATCCCGAGGGCGGGGCCAAACTCCGGGCCGAGGCGGAGTCGTATCGTCAGGACCTGCGGGCGGCAGTGGATCGATCCATCGCTCTTTCCCCGGTTGTTCCCGTGCGCGACGGCACTTTTCATTCGGTCATTCCCTTCGCCTGTTACGTGCGCGGATTGGGCACCGGCGCGTGGGGTTGGCAGCGTGATGGCTCGGGCGAACATGTCGGCCCATTGTATTGGGACACCGTCCAGTCGGCGGCCGCGCTAATCAGCCCGGCTGGGCTCCTGCCAGCGGACGACGCGCGGGTTCAGGGGTATCTCGATGTGCTGGAAGACCGGTTGCTGTTGGAGAATCCTCGAGTCGGTCAGCGGGATTGGTTTCTGGCCGGTTGGCAGCATCAGGGTGGGCTCGAACGCACTGCCAACCTGCATCTGGCGGGCGATGACATCCCGAGCTTCCTTCGCTCCTTTCTGAACTGTTACGCAATCGACATCCTTCCGAGCGAGGGCTACGTCTTCAACGAACACGCCACTCACGGGCCACCGGACAAGATTTTCGAAGAAGCCGCCTTTCTGGAACGGTTCCGTGGCCTGCTGGTGTGGGAAGATGGCCCGAACCTCTGGTTAGCCCGAGCTACGCCGCGCGTTTGGCTCGAACAGGACAGGAAAATCTCCGTGAAGAACGCCCCGACCTACTTCGGCACAGTCGATTTCGAGATCGCTTCCGATGTGGACCACGGCAGGATCACAGCCACGGTCAAGCTGCCCTCCCGCCATAAGGCCAGCCAGGTGTGGTTGCGCCTGCGGCATCCCAAGGGCGTGCCGATCAAAAGCGTGACGGTCAATGGCCAGGATTACCCGGATTTTGACCCGGCCAGAGAAGTTGTGAAGCTGCATGACGTGAACGGGAACGTGAGTGTCGAGGCCAGATATTGAAAGAGCGAGTGGACGCTGGCTCCAGTCCCAGAACACGGCATCCGCCAGCCTCTAATTGCATCATCCCGCATCCTCACGTCCCGAGTCCCTTGTAGAGAAACACGCCGTAGGCGCCGGTCAAAACCCATCCCATCAGCCGCGGCAACCGACCGAACACCGCCACAAAGAACATGTGGACCACCGCCGCTCCGAGGAGGATGAAAACGCCGGTCTGAAAAAACGGCGGCACCTGGATCGGATGGTGGAGCGCGTAGATTCCAAGGCATAGCGGAATGCTGACATGCCCGTCACCGACCTGGGAGGTATAGACGACTTCCGGATTCCCTCGCCAGGCATAGTAGAAGGCGAGCAACCCGTTCGGGAGCACCATGAGCCATCCGCTCAGCCAGCCGAGGTGTTTGGCGCTAATGAAACCAGTGTGAATTTTCGACAGCCAATCCACCAGCCAGTCTGTGCTGAGATAAATACCATAGGCACCGACCCCCAGCAGGGCCAAATCGAGGGGCAGAATCCAGCTAAACGATTTGTTCTGCCGCACGTTGGTCTTCAACACCTCGAACATGTGGAAGCACTGCCAGAACAGGAAGAGTCCGACGAGCACCAGACCGTCGGCGAAATCGAGGCGGCCTTTGCGCGATAAAGCCCAGACTGCGCCAGTGAAAAACAGGACTGCCGTGAGCGTGAGCAGGAGCGAGAGCCGGTTGATCTGATGCTCCTGGTTGTCCGCCTTTTTCTTTTTGGCCTTCACGGTGGGAAGCACATTCATGCCCCACAACATGGCCGGGAGACCGATGAGCAAGGTCATGTTGGTGACGTTGTTCACCAGTGAATTGGTCAGCACGTCCTCGCCGGGTCCCCCTTTGGCGCCGAGCACAAAAGCAAAGATCAAGTTGCCCATGCCCGAGCAATAGGGCATCACCAGCGTCCCGAGCACTGTCCCTTCCACGCCGCTCTGCGTCATCGCTTCGAGCCGCCAAATCATGAGGAACGAAGCGAGAATGAA
The DNA here is from genome assembly GCA_037130375.1 of Verrucomicrobiota bacterium. Classification (GTDB taxonomy): domain Bacteria; phylum Verrucomicrobiota; class Verrucomicrobiia; order Limisphaerales; family UBA8199; genus JAPLUA01. The sequence continues at coordinate 7,295 of JBAXTC010000167.1, forward strand.
GAGGCCAAGAAAGCACCACGGCGCCAACGCGCCGGTGCCTTCGAACCATGAAACGAACGCTTTCAACCCGGTCATTCTGACAAGCTACCTCAGCCGGGCAAGCACGGCCTCGCCGGTTAACCCATGGAGCTTGATGATCTTGTGGCGTGAGGTGTTACCGCGAACCAGTTCCACCCGGCTGCGAGGACAGTCAAAGTGCTCGGCCAATAACCGCACCAGAGCCTCGTTGGCGGCTGAATCGACCGGCGGCGCGGTGACTTTGATGCGCAGTTCATTGCCCAGCGCCTCGCCAATTTCGCTGGCCGAAGCGCGCGGCTGCAATTTCACCGACAACAGAACCCCGTCTGGCTGGACGCGAAGAAAACTGGGCATGCTCATTTTTGAAAATGAATTCTCGCCGATCGCAGGCTCCAAGGCTAGACTTTAGCGTCAGTAAAATATGCGCAATTTCTACTCTCTATGATGAAGATTCAATTTTTCTGCGGACTGGCGGTTGGTGCTGGATTGATGTTCCTGGCCGGTTGCGCATCCGAACCGGTCAAGCCGGCGCCCCAGCCGACACCCCCCCACCAGCAGACAACCGTTCCCTCGCCCTCCCCAGCTCCTCAATCGGAACCTGATGTGCTCTTGCCGGCTACCGCGGCCCAGCCTGCCGCCCCATTCGAGGGTGCCGGCTGGCAGGCGGTGTTCGACGGCAAGACTCTGGCGGGCTGGCGCGAAACCCAGTTTGCGGGCCGCGGCGAGGTGCATTGCCAACCGGGCGTCATCATCCTGAAAATGGGCGACCCTTTCACCGGCATCAATTGGACCAACGACTTTCCGAAGATGAATTATGAAGTTGCGCTGGACGCCATGCGCGTGATGGGTTCGGATTTTTTCTGCGGGTTGACGGTCCCCGTCGGCGCGAGCTTCTGCAGCTTGATTGTCGGCGGCTGGGGCGGCTCGCTGGTGGGCATTTCGAGTCTGGACGGCATGGACGCGTCGGAGAACGAGACCACGAAGTTCAGCAACTTCGAGATGGGCCGCTGGTATCGCATTCGGCTGCGCATAACCAGCGACAGAATTCAAGCCTGGATCGACAAGGACAAGCTGATCGACGTCGTCACGACCGGCAAACGGATTTCCGTGCGGCCGGGTGACATCGAGCTTTCCAAGCCCTTCGGACTGGCATCCTGGCAGGCAACCTCAGCCCTGCGCGAAATCAAATTCCGCCCGGTTACTGGGCCCGCCGGCAAAGGGGAGTGACCGTCAGACAGTATAAGTCCCCGAGGCAGTCGTCCCTCCGCGTCCCGTCCAGTTGGTATGGGAAAATTGCCCGCGCGGCTGGTCGAGGCGCTCGTAGGTGTGGGCGCCGAAATAGTCACGCTGGGCCTGGAGGAGGTTGGCGGGCAAGCGTTCGCTGCGATAGGAATCATAGAACGCCAGGGCGGTGCTGAACGCGGGAACCGGAATCCCTTTCCTGGCCGCCACCGCGACCACGCTCCGCCACGAACGTTGCGACTCTTTGATCGCCTTGCAGAAGAACGGATCGAGCAGCAGGTTCGACAGCGCCGCATTCTTGTCAAACGCTTCCTTGATCTTGCCAAGGAACACACTGCGGATGATGCAACCGCCGCGCCACATGAGAGCGATGCCACCGAAATTAAGGTTCCAGTTGTATTCCTTCGCTGCGGCGCGCATGAGCATATAGCCTTGCGCGTAGGACACAATCTTCGACGCATAGAGAGCCCGGCGGATATCCTCAATGATCTTTTTCTGGTCGCCATGAATCGTTGGCTTCGGCCCTTTCAGCTTCTTGGCGGCCGCGACACGATCATCCTTCAGTGCCGAAATGCAGCGGGCATAGACCGCTTCGGCGATCAAGGTGATGGGGATGCCCAAGTCCTGCGAAGAAATCACCGTCCATTTGCCGGTGCCCTTCTGGCCGGCAGTATCGAGGATTTTGTCCACGAGCGGCTGGCCGTCGGTGTCTTTGAAAGCCAGGATGTCGCGGGTGATCTCGATCAGGTAGGAGTTGAGTTCACCTTGATTCCATTCGGCGAAGACCTCGTGCATCTGGTCAGCGCTCAGGCCGAGGCCCGTCTTCATCAAGTTGTAGGCCTCGCAGATGAGCTGCATGTCGCCATACTCGATGCCGTTATGGACCATCTTCACGTAATGACCGGCCCCATTCTCGCCCACCCAGTCGCAGCACGGTGAGCCGTCATCCATCTTGGCGGCAATCTTCTGAAAAATGTCCTTCACGTGCGGCCAGGCGGCGGTCGAACCGCCGGGCATGATGCTCGGGCCGAGCCGGGCGCCTTCCTCGCCGCCGGAAACGCCGGTGCCAATGTAGAGCAGGCCCTTCGACTCGACGTATTTCGTCCGGCGAGTGGTGTCTTCAAACAGAGAATTCCCACCATCGATGATAATGTCCCCGGCTTCGAGGTGCGGAAGAAGGTGATCGATGAATTCGTCCACTGCTTTGCCAGCCTTGACCATCAGCATGACCCGGCGCGGCCGCTTGAGCAACGCAATCATTTCCTCCAGCGAATGGGCGCCAATAATGCGGGTGCCCTTGGCTTCGTTATTGATGAACTCATCCACCTTCGACACCGTGCGGTTGAAAGCGGCCACGGTGAACCCGTGATCGTTCATGTTCAAAATCAGATTCTGACCCATCACGGCCAGACCAATCACAGCAATATCAGCTTTAGCTTCCATGTTGTTATTTTGTTACACCGGAAAAGCGGAATGATACCAGACTGCAGTCCGGCCGCTAGAATATTATTACGAGGCGAGTGAAAAGCGAGTGCTCAAGAAACTTTGACTTTGGAGGAGGTTATCCGCATGATTCCATTCTTTGACGAAATCGAAAGCCAGATATGCATAAAGTTGTCGCGAAAGCACAGCTCAGCCCGAATGTCACCCGACTTGATGTCGTGGCGCCTCGCATTGCGCAAATTCGCCAGCCCGGCCAATTCGTCATTGTGCATCTTGGCGAAGGCGCGGAGCGGATTCCGTTGACGGTTGCCGACGCGGACTCCGGCGCCGGCACGATCACGCTGGTCATCCAGGCAGTAGGCAAGAGCACCCGCGAGTTGGTTGCTCTGGAGCCGGGCGACGCCATCGCCAACATCGCCGGACCACTGGGCCATTCCACGGAATTGATTAATTCGGGCCGCGCGCTTTGCGTTGGGGGCGGAGTCGGAACGGCAGTGGTGCATCCAATCGCCCAGGGATTGCATCGACGAGGCGTGGCGGTGGTGAGCATCATCGGTGGACGCTCGAAAGAGTGGGTGATTTTCGAGTCGGAGTTGCAACGGTTGGGGCAGGTGATTGTCTGCACCGACGACGGCAGCTATGGGCGTCATGGTTTTGTCACTGACGCCGCCAGGGACATCCTGGCCCAAGGCGGCATCGACATTGTGTATGCGGTCGGCCCGGTGCCGATGATGCGCGCAGTGGCGAACCTGACCAAACCGTTCGGCGTTCACACCATCGTCTCACTCAACCCGGTAATGGTGGATGGCACGGGCATGTGCGGGGGCTGCCGCGTGGATATTGGCGGCGAGACGAAGTTTGCTTGCGTTGATGGCCCGGAGTTCGACGGGCATCTGGTCGATTTCGATCTGCTGATGGACCGTTTGGGCACCTACCGCGAGTTTGAACAGCAGGCCACCACTGCGTGCCAGGAGGGGTCGTGCAAGATTGGTTTGACTTGAACCCGTGCTCCGCGATCTGTGATGGCCGTCTCCCCTGGCTCATATCTTTGCTGTCCCCATATCCCCCCGACCTAACTCGTCTGCCTATTTAACTTAGTCAACCCCTGTCTTACCTCCCCTTGGTTTAACGTGATCCCCAAGCCTACCACTAAGCAACGCCTGCAAATCGACCGGCAGAAGATGATCGAGCAGAACCCGCTCGTCCGTAACGCCAATTTCAGCGAAGTCAACCTGGGTCTGCCTGAAAAAGTGGCCTTAATCGAGGCCGAACGGTGTCTTCTGTGCCGGGATCCGAAGTGTGTTTCGGGTTGCCCGGTGATGGTCAACATCCCGCGCTTTATCGAATTTCTTTCGCAGGGCAACCTTCCCGAAGCCGCGCACTGCCTGCTCGACGACAATGCGCTGCCTTCGATTACTGGCCGGGTCTGCCCGCAGGAAACCCAATGCGAAGTCGAATGCATTCGTGGTCACAAGGGCCTGCCGGTGGCCATTGGCCACCTTGAAAGGTTCGTCGGCGACTGGGCTCGAGGCCAGAGCGAGCAGCAATCCTTGAAAGTCGCCTCCCCCACCGGCAAGAAGGTCGCGGTCGTCGGCTCAGGCCCCGGCGGTCTCACAGCCGCAGGCGAATTGGTCAAGTACGGTCACGATGTCACCGTCTTCGAGGCCCTTCATAAGCCCGGCGGCGTGCTGGTATATGGCATCCCGGAATTTCGATTGCCCAAGAAAATCGTCGGAGCGGAAGTCGCCCGGCTCGAGAAAGCGGGTGTAAAGATTGTCTGCAACACGGTCATTGGCCGGACCTACACGGTGCAGGAACTGCGCCAGCAGTTCGATGCGGTGTTCATCGCCAACGGCGCCGGCCTGCCCGTGTTCATGAATGTGCCGGGAGAAAACTTCAAAGGCGTCTATTCCGCCAACGAATATCTCACCCGCGTGAACCTTATGGCGGCCTATCAATTCCCCCGGGCGGATACACCGGTGCTCAAGGGCCAGCGCGTCGCCACCGTCGGCGGCGGCAACGTCGCAATGGATTCCGCCCGCACCGCCAAGCGTCTCGGCGCGGAATCCTCGATGATTGTCTATCGCCGCACGCGCAAGGAAATGCCGGCGCGGGCTGAGGAAATCCACCACGCCGAAGAGGAATGCC
>JBAXTC010000168.1:0-12125 GCA_037130375.1 Verrucomicrobiota bacterium
TGTGGCGCGCGACGGCCAGTGCATCGGGTGGGTTGGCTTGCAGGATCAGACCCGCGCCGAAGCCCGCGAGTCGCTCATCCAACTAAAAGAAACCGGCGTGCGGCGCATCGCGATGATTTCCGGCGACCGCCAGGCGGTCGCTACGCGCGTGGCCCATGAGATCGGCTGCGAAGAAGCCAAGGGCGAGTGCCTCCCGCAGAACAAAGTCGAGTTCGTCCGCAGCATCAAAGCCAAGGGCTACAAGGTGGCCGTCGTTGGGGATGGCGTGAACGACGCCCCCGCGCTGGCCGCCGGCGACATCGGCATCGCCATGGGCGCGGCTGGCAGCGAGGTGGCCATCCACAGCGCGACTATTGCGCTGATGAACAACGACCTCCGCCGCTTGCCCTTCCTGGTGAAGCTCTCCCGCAGCACCCGCATGGTCATCAACCAGAATTTTCTGTTTGGTGTCGCGTTCATCATCGGCGGCATGACGTTGTCCGCCCTAAGCTACGTGCCGCCTGCGCTGGCTGCTGCCATGCATACTGCCGGCTCGCTGATTGTGGTGTTCAACAGCGCCCGTCTCGTCCGCAAGGGCGAGGAGCTGGAACATTACCTTCCGAAACCCGCCGCCCCCAATCCCGGACGCCCCGCCGCGCCGGGGTCAACCGCCGAGTTGGCGCCGAAAATAGCGTGAGCGGCGCGTGGCATGAGTGCCGCTGCGGCGCAACATCGGTAATCAATGACCATGACTCCCGCTGAACTTCACCACCCATCACCGATCACAGATCGCCAGTCAGGAGAAACGGTCATCTCGGTCACCGGGCTGACCAAAGTCTTCAAAGATTTCTGGGGTCGACCCAAGGCGCGGGCGGTTGACTATGTCGATTTCGAGGTGCGACTGGGTGAAGTCTTCGACCTGCGCGGCACGAACGGTTCCGGGAAATCGACGTCCGTGAAGCTTCTTTTGGGCCTGCTCTATCCGACGAAGGGACACATCGAAGTCTTCGGCCATTCCCCACGGCACGTCGCAACCAAGTCGCGCATCGGTTATCTGCCGGAGGAATCCTATCTTTATCGCTATCTGGATTCCCGCGAGACTATCGATTTCTTCGGGAACCTTTTTTGTCTGCCTAAGAAAGATCGCGAGAATCGTGCCGGGCAGTTGCTGGAAATGGTGGGGTTGAGTCGGACCCAAATGCGGGCGGTTGGGGAGTTCTCGAAAGGCATGCAGCGCCGCATTGGCCTGGCCCAAGCCCTCATCAACGACCCCGATTTGGTTATCCTCGACGAGCCAACCTCCGGTCTTGACCCCATCGGCTGCCGCGAGGTAAAGGATTTGATCGTCGCGCTGGCCCGGCGCGGCAAGACGGTAATCTTGAGCAGCCATTTGCTGGCGGATGTCCAAGACGTGTGCGATCGCGTCGTGATCTATTACGGCGGCAAGGTCCAGGCTATGGGGACTTTGAAGGAGTTGCTGGCCACGCCCGATGCGATCCAAATCACCACTCCCGCCCTCCCGCGCGCAACGATGGAACGTGTGCTCGAAATCATCCGCCATGATGTCGCTGAAGACAAAGTCAGGGTCGATACCCCGACGCAGAATCTGGAGAGCTACTTTCTCGCGGTGGTCCAACGCGCGCAGCGGGCGGCGGCGGAAACTTCCGGCGCGATGTCTGGCGCCACGGTGGCCGCCTATTTGCGCGGTGACGCCGAAGCCAAACCCGCTTCCGACAAAATCCTCGAACGGCTCACCCTGCCGCAAGCCGCTGTGCCGGAGACCTCTGCCGCGGCGCACCTGGTCGAGACCGTGGACCAACTAAGACTGGAAGGGCTGACAAAAGCCGCCGAACCAGCCGCGCCTCCGCCCGGACCGGGAACCGAGCCGGAAAAGTCCGCTGACCTGGATAAGGCGAATGAAAAGCTCGCGGGGCTGGTACAACCTCCCCGGTAATGCAACGGTTACTTGCCATCACATGGCTGACCTGGAAGGCCGCGTTTCGGTTCCGGCTCTTTTTGGTGGTGGCAGTCTTATTGCTTGGCGCGGTGGTCGGTTTGCCATTGTTGATCAAGGACGACGGGACGGCGCGCGGGTTTACCCAAATTCTGGTCACCTACACGCTCAGCGCCATTACCGCGCTCCTGGGCCTCTCCACTCTCTGGCTGGCCTGCGGCACGCTCGCTCGGGACATCGAAGAGTGCCAGATACAGATGGTGGCTGTGAAACCAATCGGCCGCTGGCAAATCTGGCTTGGCAAATGGCTGGGGATCATGTCGCTCAACGCGGCTCTGCTGGCGCTGTCCGGCGCCAGTGTCTATGGCTTGCTGCAATGGCGCGCCACACGGCTGCCGGCCAACGAACAGAAAATATTGCGCAAAGAAGTGCTCGTCCCCCGTGGGTCCGTCCTACCGAAGAACGTTGACAAGAAGATCGATGCCGAGACTGATCTCAAGCTCAAGGAAAGGCTGCAAAAGAATCCAGGCATCAAAGCTGATATTGCCGAGGCCAGAAGGCAAATCCGCGAAGGGATCAAAGCCGAGTATCAAATTGCGCCATCGGGATGGCCCCACGAATGGAAAATAGATTTGGGGCTGGCTAAACATTCTCTCCACGGCCAGCCACTTTATCTGCGCGTGAAATTCAACGCCGCTGAGAAAAGCGCTTCCGGCACGTATCAAGGAATCTGGGGCATCGGGGTGCCCCGCAAGACGCCGCTTTGGCGCAGCGAAGAGATGAGCCTGGCCCCTGACACCTTTCATGAGTTTGAAATCCCGCCGATCTTCGACGACACCGGCGTGCTGACGATCACCTTCGTTAACCTGAACAAGACGGCGCTGCTCTTCCCTCTGGAGGACGGCCTGGAGGTGCTTTACCCCGAAGGCGGATTCGCGCTGAACTTTGTGCGCGGCCTGGGGATTATCTTCTGCTGGATGGCGCTGCTGGCGGCGCTCGGCCTGGCGTCGGCAAGCTTTCTCTCGTTCCCCGTCGCGGCGTTCTTGTCATTGGGTGTTCTGACCCTGGCGCTTTCGAGCGGCACTCTCTCCAATGCTGTATCCGAAGGAACCTTGATGGGCTACAACGAGGAGACGGGCCGGACCGGGCACTCGGTGTTGGATATCGTCGCCATCCCGGTGTTTCGGGCTGTGCTGCAGCTCATCAACCTGGCGAAGGACTTCTCGCCCATTGATTCGCTCAGCACAGGCCGCTGCATCACCTGGACCCAGCTCGCCCTGGCGTTCAGCCAGATCGTTTTGCTGCTTGGAGGAACCATCAGTCTTTTTGGCATCGTCGTTTTTACCCGCCGCGAATTGGCGACCGCCCAGGGCAACCAATGAGCAGCCGTTTGAAAAAGTTCCTTTTGCTCCTTTTGGCTGTCGTACTGCTGGGCGGGGTGTCCTTCGTTCAGAAGTCGCTCAACCGCGACCGGGATAAGCTCGGCCTGACACGCGTTCAGCATCTGGAGAACGCTCCGCCAGTGCTCGCGTTCACCACCCTGGCACTGGGCGGCTTTCGAGGGCTGATCTCGAACGCACTGTGGATGCGCGCATCCGATCTCCAGGATGAGGACAAGTTCTTCGAGATGGCGCAATTGGCCGATTGGATCACCAAGCTCGAACCGCATTTCGTCCAGGTCTGGCTAGTGCAGGCCTGGAACATGGCCTACAATATCTCGATCAAGTTCAAGGACTTCCCCGATCGTTGGCGCTGGGTCAAGCATGGCATCGAGCTGCTGCGTGATGACGGCCTGCGTTACAACCCGAACGAAACCCTTATCTACCGCGAGCTGGCCTGGTTCTTCCAACACAAGATCGGCGAGAACCTCGACGACGCGAATATGTATTACAAGGCGGAGTGGGCGAGGGAGATGCACGAGATATTTGGCCGAAAGAAGCCCAACCTCGAGGAACTCATCCATCCGCAAACGGCTGACCAGACGAACCGCGCCAGGCTGCTCGTCGAGCAATACAAGATGGACCCAACGTTCATGAAGGCAGTGGACGAACGCTACGGCCCGCTCGAGTGGCGTCTGCCCGAAGCCCACGCGATCTACTGGGCGGCCCAGGGGTTGAAGCGGGCTGAAGAACATCCAACGAAGATGGTGAAGGACGATTTGATCACCCTGCGCCGGATCATCTACCAGTCCATGCAATTGAGCTTCCACCGCGGGCGGCTCGTCTCGCTTCCATTCACCAAAGCCTTTGAATTCGGCCCCAATCTCGACATTATCCCGAAAGTCAGCGCCGCCTATGAGCAGGCCGCGCAGGACGAGGAAAGCAACCGCGACCACATCCTGCGCGCCCACCGGAATTTCTTGCGCACCGCCATTTACTTCCTTTACGAGTACAATCGCATCGCCGACGCAGCGCATTGGTATAAATACCTATGCACAAAATACCCGGATAAGACGCTTATTGATGGCAAGGGGAATTCACTTCCGGCCAATCTCACCCTTTTCCAATACGTCATGGCCCAGATCGGGGTGGACATCAACGAAACATCACGAGATCGAGTCCAGGCGGCCCTCGAGGGCATGTTCCGCAACGCCTACGAGAGCCTGATCATGGAGGAGGAAGATCACTTCGCCGGATATAAGGCCATGGCCCGCCAGATCTGGGATACCTACCAAAGTAAAATCCCCAAGGAAGGTCTGGGCCGGGTTGGCCTGCGTCCCCTTGATGACATAGATCGGGAAATGCTCAATCGCTTTCTCGACCCTGAAGGGGGCGTGCCGTTCGAAGCGCGAGCCATGCTGCGCACTCGATTGGGCATGCCCGCGGAAACCATTGCCCCTCCTCCCACGACCAACGCCCCGCCGGTTAAAATCTCGAGCAGTTGATGCCGAACCAACAGGTTCACGGCGCAAGCTGCTAATGGAGCTATTCCTGCCCCTGAACCTCCAAAACTCGATAATCGCAACGCCCATTACCACAGCGTGTTGCGAAGATCCTGCACCGGCTTCCAGAAGCATTACGGTCTGAGGCAAGTTCCAAACTGAGCCGTGTGAAAGCCACTGAGAAAGAAGTCCTGGCCATCGCTATCTTCTGTGTCAGCTACCTGCTCATCAGCGGGCGGCGGTTGAAGATATTGCCATTAAACCGTCCAGCCGCCGCATTACTGGGTGCGGTGCTAATGGTTGGGTGTGGCGTGCTTACTCCCGAGCAGGCCTACCGCTCGGTGGATTACGACACCCTGGTCCTCCTGCTGGGAATGATGCTCATCTCCGCCTACCTATTTCTTGCTGGATTCTTCGATTGGGCGTCTGACCGGATTCTGCGGCACGCCACAACCCCGCACTCATTGTTGCTCTATTTGATCCTCACTTCGGGCGTTTTATCGGCGCTGCTCGTGAACGACACGGTGTGCCTCATGCTGACACCACTGGTGGTGGCGGTCATGGTTCGCGGCAAACTGCCTCTCCCGCCATTCCTGCTGGCACTAGCCATGAGCGCCAACATCGGCAGCGTCGCCACCCTCGTCGGCAATCCTCAGAACATGATCATCGGCCACATGTCGAAGATTCCCTTCCTGCGGTTCTCCGCCTTCCTGCTCCCAGTGGCTGCCGTGGGCCTGGCACTCCAGTACGCCGTCTTGCGAATCGGCTTCCGCAAGGTGCTCAACCAGGCTGTAATCCATCGACCCGAAACCCCGCCCCGCCCGCTGGACCGCCGGCTCCTGACTTTGACGCTCGCCGTGTTGGCGTTGGTGTTTGCGGGCTTTTTGGCGGGCCTGGATTTGTCCTGGACTGCGTTGGGTGGCGGCGCGCTGCTGATGGTTCTGGCGCGGCGCGACACTCATGAAGTCCTGAAGCTGGTGGACTGGCACCTGCTCGTCTTCTTCGCGGCTCTGTTCATCGTGGTGGAAGGACTCAGCGGAACTGGTTTGCCCGACCAGGTCTATCATCAGGTCTGTGGGGTCTTCGGCGCGTCAGCCACCAGCCAGTCGTGGAACTTTGCCTGGTTTTCCGCCCTCGGCTCCAACGTATTCTCGAACGTGCCGTTCGTGCTGGTGGCCGGCAAATGGATTAGCAATTTTGCGCAGCCCGACTTAATGTGGAAAGTCATGGCCCTGGCCACCACGCTGGCGGGCAACCTCACGATTCTCGGTTCGGTCGCCAACATCATTGTCGTCGAGTCCGCCCGCTCCCACATCGAGGTTGGCTTCTGGGATTACGCCCGGTTTGGCATTCCCGTCACCATCCTCACGACAGTCATTGGCATGATCCTCTTGCTCCTGCTCCATTCATCTTCATACTGTTCTTAGTCTTATGCCGTCCGAAACTCGCAGGAACGCTCTCAAAGCGCCGCGCATCTTGATCGTCGATGACGACCCTGGCCAGCGCAGCCTGCTCGATTCTTTCCTGACCAGCCAGGGCTTCGTAACCGTGCCGGTGGCGTCCGGCGAACAGGCGCTGGAGACTCTCCGCACCGGCGATTTCAGCATGATGATATCGGACGTGCGCATGCCGGGTCTCACCGGCCTGGAGACCCTGCGACGCGCGCGTCAGGAGCATGCGGTGCTGCCGGTCCTGCTCGTGACGGCTTACGCTGACATCCGGGAAGCAGTCGGCGCCATGCGCGACGGCGCGCTCAACTACCTCGCCAAGCCGATTGACCTCGATGAACTGCTCGCCACCGTCCAGCAAGCCACCGGCATAGCCAAAACGGTTCCCCTGAAGTTTAGCCCCGACAAACAATTACCCCCCCACGTCGTCGCCAAAAGTCCGCTCATGCAGGCCGTGTTCCACGACGCTTCCCTGATCGCGCTTTCCGAAAGCCGCATCCTGATCACAGGCGAAAGCGGCGTCGGCAAAGAGGTGCTGGCCGATGTCATCCACGGCTGGAGCGCCCGCGCTTCCGGCCCCCTCGTCAAAGTGAACTGCGCGGCTATTCCCGAGACCCTGCTCGAGAGCGAACTCTTCGGACATGAGAAGGGCGCTTTCACTGGCGCGGTGGCGCAACGGATCGGCCGCTTCGAGATGGCCAACCGCGGCACCATTTTTCTCGATGAAATCGCCGACATGTCCCCGCCGCTCCAGGCCAAGCTGCTCCGCGTGACCCAAGAGGGGCGCTTCACCAGGGTCGGCTCGAACCTCGAAATCCAGACCAACGCGCGCGTTCTTGCCGCCACCAACCGCAACCTCGAAGAGGAAGTCAAGGCCGGCCGGTTCCGCGAGGATCTTTTCTACCGGCTCAACGTCGTCGAACTCAACATCCCTCCGCTGCGGGATCGCCCCGAGGACATCCTGCCGCTGGCCGGCGCCTTCCTTGCCGAGTTTACCCACGGCAAAGCCCGGCTTTCTTCGTCGGTTGCCGATTGCCTCAAGCGTTACGCCTGGCCCGGAAACGTGCGCGAACTTCGCAATGCCATGGAGCGCGCGGGACTTCTTTCCCTCGGCGAACTTATTTTGCCCGACCACCTCCCGACCAAGCTGCGCGCTGCAACCGAAACCGCCCCTGCGGTTGAATTCGTCGATGCCGAACGTTTGGGCGAAATCGAGCGCCAGGCCATTTTCCAGGCCCTGCGCAAGCATACCTACAATCGCACCGAAACGGCGAAAGCTCTCGGCATTAGCCGCCGGGCTCTGATCTACAAATTGCAACGTTTCCGGGAAGAGGGATACCAGGTCGATCAGGCCTGACTTTGTCCCGGACCAACCTGCCACGGTGGTCGAGTTGGTCACATTCGAATACCCGTCCTTCGCCGCGGAGCTGCACTCGATCTATGACTCTGAAAAGCAATACTCGCTGCCTCCCGATCATTCATACCGCAGCGATTCGATCGGGTCCAGGTTCGCCGCTTTGAAAGCGGGATAGGTTCCAAAAACGACGCCTACCACCGAGCAGATGAGCAGGCCCAGGACGATCCAGTCGAAAGGGATGACCGGGTCCAGCTTGAAAAACCAGGCGGTCGCATTCCCGCCGAGGATACCGCACAGGACACCGATGATGCCGCCGATCTCGCAGAGCACGATGGCCTCGATAATGAACTGCGTCATGATGTTGCGCTTCTTGGCGCCGACGGCGCGTCGAATCCCGATTTCGCGGGTGCGCTCGGTAACCGAGACGAGCATGATGTTCATAATGCCGATCCCGGCGGCGAGCAGCGCAATTGAGCTGACGACGGCTACCCCGGCGCGCACTGTCAGTGTGAAAGCGTTGAACTGGGAAATCAACGAGTCATTGGAGGCAATCTCGAAACTATCAGGCTCACCCGGCGGCACCTTGCGGATGACGCGCAAAAGGCCGCTCACTTCTTCGACGCAGGCGTCATAACTGGCGCGGTTGCGGGCCTGGACAAGGATGCTCAGGCTGCGCCAGATGTAGCCGAAGCGGTTGAGGCCGGTGGTGATGGGAATGACCGCAAACTTGTCCTGATCGCCGCCCAGCGAGCCGCCTTTGGCTTGAAGCACCCCGACTACCGTGTAATTCAGGCCGTTGATCTTCACCCGCTCGTTGACGGCTTGGCCGGTGGGAAAAATGGTCCGGGCAAGGCTGCTGCCGAGCACGCAAACGTCGTGGGCGCCGTTCACGTCGGCGTCTGTGATTCCACGTCCGTCCTGCACGATCCAGTTGTGGGCGGGGAAACTGCCGGGGGTCTCGCCCAGCAGGCGCACGTCAGGCGATGTCCGCTTATACCGGGTTTCGATCTGACCAGCCCAGAAGGAGGTCTCCATGCCAACAGCGCGCGCCAATGTGACGCTCTCCTCCAACCGCCGCCCTTCCTGTAACGTGATGTTCTTCCGCCGCCGGATTTTTTCCAGACCCTCGGGCCGCACAAATAGCACCGTGGGAAACTTCTGAACCATAAAGGTCTGGTCGCCAAGCTGGCTGAGCTCCGATTCCACGACGTGCTGCATCACCCGCATGGCCGTCATCACGACGATGATGGAAAACACGCCGACCAGGACTCCCAGCAGCGTCAAAACGGATCGGAGCCTGTGCGCCGCCACCGCACTAATGGCCATGTGGAAGCTCTCGCGGGTTTCGGCCAGCAAGATTGTCAATGCGTGGTGCATGGAGCGAGGGGTCATACGTGAAACGTGAAGCGTGATTATGGCATCGAGACATCTTGGAGCCACCGGGAAAGCTCCTCTGGCTTGAGCGGACCTTCCAAGAGAACTTGATTCAGATTTGCCCCATACTCGGGGCTGTCGTCTTTGAGAAAAGAACCGAAAGCTCCCTGGTCCGGGGCCATCCTAAGCAGCAGACAAACGATCTGCGTGAAAAGCCGAAGCCGATACGCTTCCATCTTCCACAGAGAATCCCCAATTATCTCTCCAGGAACCAACTTCATCCATTCCTCAAAATTCATACTCTCGCCTTTCATCCATCACGCCTCACGCCTCACGCCTCACGCCTCACGCCTCACGCATCACATTTCACTCATTCCTCAACGCGTCCACCGGGTTCATCCGCGCGGCGCGCCAGGCCGGGACGAAGCCCGACAACACCCCTGTTACGAGCGACACGAGCAGAGCCAGACCGACGACGGTCGGCGATAGTGCCACCGGCATGTACTGTTGCATCACGAGAGTCAGCGGCCACGCGATGCCGAGTCCGATGGCGCCGCCGATCAAACAAATCGCCGCCGCCTCGACCAGGAATTGCAGCAGAATAGTGCGGCGCTTGGCGCCGATGGCTTTGCGGAGGCCGATCTCGCGCGTCCGCTCCGCGACCGAAACGAACATAATATTCATGATGCCGATGCCGCCGACGAAGAGCGACAAGCCGGTGATAAACAAGCCGATACCGCCAATGATCGCAGTTATCTTATGCACCATCGCCAGGATCTGCTCCTGTTGGTTGATGGCGAAATCATCGGGGTCGGCCGGCGCCAGGCGTCGGATTCGACGCATCAAACTGTGCAATTCGTCTTTGGCGTTATCCAAATCCGCGACGTCCTTGATCTTGACCTCGATCATGTGTACGTCGCGGGTGTGCAAGAAAGCGGCCAGTAATTGCTGCAGTGGAATGATCGCCTGGTTGTCGAATTGGCCAAACATGTCACCCTGTTTCTCCAGCACCCCGATCACTTCGAAGGGCCGCTGGCCAATCATGATCCTCTTCCCGAGCGGAGATTCCCGTAGAAACAGATTCGTCGCAACGGTCGAGCCAATCACGCACACGGGCCGGCCACCCACGGCGTCCACCGCAGAAAGGAATCGCCCTTCGGCGATCGAAATGCCGCCGGTGAGCAGGAGTTGATCAGTCGAACCGACAATCCGGACGCCGTTGGCGCTGCGCTTCTCGTATTTGACCAGGCGCATATCGAAGGCGACCGGCACTACTGCGCGGGCCATTGTCAAATCTCGTTCCAGCGCGCCGGCCTGCTCGATCGTGAGCGGCTTCCGCTTCTGGATTTTGTGCCACTCCTCCTCGGTATTCGGGCCGGACCAATCCTCGCGCATCACATAGAGCACGTCGGCGCCGATGGAGGAAATGGCCTTGAGAAACGAGCCGTTCAAGCCCTCAATCGCCGTGCCCATCAAGGTGACCGTGACGATGCCAATCACGATTCCCAGCGTCGTCAGCACCGATCGCATGGTGTTGGCGCGAATCGCGCTCCACGAAATGGCCAGACCTTCCTTGAGCTCGGTTAACAGGTTCATCTGGAGGGTGACAGGACAGGCGGCACGTGCGTCGCTCTCATCGCTCACAGGCTCGCGACGACCGGTTCCTCCCCCTTCATCTCGCCACCTGCGTCTTGCTGCTCGTCGCTGGCGATCAGGCCGTCGCGAATGCGAAGAATGCGCCGCGCGTGTTTGGCGACATCTTCCTCGTGCGTCACCACAATAATGGTGTGGCCCTTCTTCGAGAGTTCCGCGAACAACGCCAGGATTTCCGCGCCGGTCTTGGTGTCAAGGTTTCCGGTCGGCTCATCCGCCAGCAGAATCGATGGGCGATTCACCAGGGCGCGAGCCACCGCGACGCGCTGGCGCTGACCGCCGGACAACTCATTGGGCCGGTGATGAATTCGATCTGCCAAGCCGACGTTGCTCAACGCTTCCAGCGCGACCCGCCGCCGTTCCTCGGCGGGCATGCCGGAGTAGATCAGGGGCAGTTCGACATTGCGCAGCGCGTCGGAGCGCGGCAGCAGGTTAAAGGTCTGGAAGATGAAACCGATTTCCTTGTTCCGAATCTCTGCCAGTTGGTTGTCATCCATCTGGCTCACTTGGACGCCGTTCAGCTCGTACTCGCCCCCTGTCGGCGTGTCCAGGCAACCAATCAGATTCATCAGCGTCGATTTGCCTGAACCCGACGGCCCCATGATCGCGACGTATTCACCTCGCTGAATCCCCAAAGACACTTCCCGCAACGCGTGGATCGTCTCCGCCCCCATCTGGTAACGACGCGATATCTTGTGGAGCCGGATCAGGGGCATGACTTACTCCTTTTGCTGGGGTGTCTGCTCTTTGCCACCGATCGCCGGACCCTTGCGAATCTTCATGCCATCTTCCAGTTCCCGTGTGATGGCCTTGAAGCTGCCCGAGACCACTTCCTGACCTTCGGTCAGGCCTTCGGTGATTTCCCAGTAATTGTCGTCGCTGATGCCGATCTTCACCGGCGCCATTTTCGCGTGGTCGCCTTCGAGCACAAAGGCCACTTCCACCTGCTTTACCGCTTCCTTCGACTTCTTGTCGGACCTGGCGACATTCGTTCCGTCGGTTGCAGAAGTATTTGTGCTAACTGCCACTGCATTGGTATCGGTCGCCGCCAGACTGGACTTCGACGCCGATGCGTTGGCACCTGTCTTCGGCGAATTGGTCTTGGGCGGGTCAGCCAACCCCGCGAGTTTGACGTCGCCCTTCTTCTCCTTTTCCTTTGGCGGCCGGGTGGTGACGCTGGCGAACGGCACGGTGAGCGCGTTGGTGCGGTAGCAGGTCTCGATTTCGGCGGTCACCGACATGCCGGGCCGGAAGGCTTCCTTTTCCTGAATGCGGATTCTGACCTCGAACTTGGTGGCTTCCTGGCTGGAACCCGAATTCATCTGCCCGGCGTCTTTGGACGAGTTGGCAATCTCCGTTACCGTGCCGTTAAACTTGCGTTTCTTGACGGCATCCACTTCCAGCCGCGCATTTTGCCCCGGCACTATCCGCACCACGTCGTTCTCGCCGATGTCCACCCGCGCCTCCATCTCGTTCATG
>JBAXTC010000169.1:0-12081 GCA_037130375.1 Verrucomicrobiota bacterium
CAATGGCCAACGGCACCACACTCAACAGCAACCCCAGCAGCGCCAGCCAGAAATGTGCGCGCACGAGTTTGGCCGATGCAAACTCCATCCCGGCGAGCTGGGGCACGATCCAGTAAATCGCGCCGAACATCACCAGCGAGAAGAAGCCGTAAGCATTAAGCTGTGCCTGGGCGGGCGCAAACCAAGTGAGACTGATGGGGTGATGGAGATCGAGCCCGGCACTGGCGACCCGCATCAGACCTGCCAGCAGGTAGGCGAAGGCGCCGAGGGCGATGAATCGCAGCGGAGGATTCGCCATGAGTCTTGTCCACTTGCCCTCGACAGTCTGGTGAATGAGCACGGCCACGATCACAACCGGAACCAGCAGCAGCATGGTGGCCGCAGTGCTAAGCACGGGCATCCAGGCGGGCAAAGGAGCGCCGCCCGGGATGCCGCTCCAACCGCCAAAAAGAATCAACATCCAGAAGGCAAACAGAGCCAGGTAATGGCTGTGGAGTTGGTGACGGGTGAGCTTGGGGACGAAATAGAAGATGGCGGCGAGCCCGATCAGCGCGAGCCAGGTCACCTCGAGATTGGCAACATAATAGCCCCAGATCGCCACCTGGGCAGCGCCGCGAACAGGCCAGGTGACGAGCAGAAGTTCGGCGGTCGAGTAGGTCCAGGGGAACCAGAACAGTGCGACGAAAACAAACCATTGCGAGACAAAAAGCGCTCTCTCGCGGCGCTGGTGGAAGGTGAGGAGACCCGAGAGGCTGATCAAGAGGCAGCCCAGCATCATAATCCAGGCGGCGTATCCGGGCATATCCAGATATTGGAAACCTGTGCCGTCCCCGGAAAGAACTCCCCAGATGCCAAACTTCACGCCTAAGTTCCAAACCAGTGTGCCGACGATGACCAGCCAGGGTTGAGCCAGAGGAGCGCGGCCAAGGCGGGCGAGCAGCCAAAGCCCGACGCCGAGTCCGGCTTGGAGGCAAAAGCCGTAGAGCAGGGCGTTCAAATAAGCGGGTCGGACGCGGCCGTAGGTTAACCATGGGCAATCGGCGAGGAAATCAGGCGAGTGGAATTTGATGGAAGCGATCAGGGCAAAGGCAGATGCGATGACAAGCCAAACCGCCGCACAAATGAACATCAGCAGCAGGGGCACACGGCAGGAGGCGTCAATTTTGGACGGCGCGCCGGCTAAAGCGGGTGGAGATGATGGGGCCTGGCTCATTAGAGGTGGCAGCGTCAGGTTAGCATCGGCTCTGGACCGAACATTGCAAATCGGAGACTGGCATCTACTCGAACTGGCTGGGTTTTTCGGGCGTCTTGGGCGGGAGAGCGGTGGCCTTCTCGACGCGCGCGATGAGGTTGGAGCGGCCTGCGGCCGGATTCTGCCAGTCACGCAATGCCAGCTTCATTGCTTCGGAAATCGGGAGTCGGACGATGCCTTTGCTCTGATCCAACCAGCCGTAGCTGTTCAACTCCTCGGTCTCGGTGGCGCGAAGTTCGGCGAGGGCCTTTTTTCGGAGCGCGATGCGGTCCTCGCCGAGCGGCGGCGGCTGGGTGTAATGGCGCATGGCCCAAACCAGCGCCGCCACGATCAGGAAGGAACCGAGGATGCCAATTGCATAGGCCAATGTGGTCCGTTCACCAACCGGTTGGGGACTCATTGGGCACCTCCTTCGGAGCGGGGGGCGGGGGCCTCGGGATAAAGCCCCATGGCCTCAGCCAGCCGCGGGTCTTTGACTGGATAAGGCGGGTAGCGGTTAAGATCCCGCAGGAACACCTTAACCAACACTCCGACCATTAGCGCAATGCAACCCGCATCCAGCCAAACCCAGCGCAAAGCAAAGCCATCGGGATGGAGCACGGGCATGATGTTAAAAGAGAGGTCCATGTACTCCATGACCCCGATCCAGACACAGAGCGGCAGCATGAACCGGAAGACCAGTTTGACGTCGATGCGCAAGAGCGAAAGGAAGGGGACGAGGAAATGGCCAAAAATGAGGATCAAGCCGACGGCAAACCAAGTGCCTTTCTCGCGCAAGACGTACCAGAAGGTTTCTTCGGGCATATTGGCGTTCCAGATGATGAAGTACTGGCTGAAGTGGATATAGGCAGAAAAGACCGTAAACGCGAAGAGCAACGAGCCAAGATAGTAGTATTGTTCGGCGCCCATCGTGTCGCTGATCAATCCCTGCCGGTCCAGGATGGTAGCGATGACGTAGGCAGTGGCCAGGGCCACCCAGGCGCACCCGGCGAAGTAATAAACGCCATACATGGTCGAGAACCATTCGTATTGCAGCGCTTGCATCCACATGATGGCCCCCAGGGTCAGTGTGAAACCAAACCCAAAAATCCCCCAGTACGAGTGGAAGCGCATTCGATGCGTGCAGAGGGCTGCTCCATCCTCGTCCTGCTTGAGCGACCAATAGCGCAGTCGCGAGGTGAGCAGCCACCAGACCCCGAAGCAGGCCAATGCGGCCAGGTAGAAGCCGGGTTTGGTGAACAACGGCCACTTTGCGGCCAGGTCGTGGCTCTTGAGCGGATCGATGCTCATCCACTTGTAGATTCTTGGCGCCAGCAGGGCAATCGGAATGAAGAATATCGCCATCCAAGGAAATACCAGGCAAGCGATGTGCTCACAAAAGCGGCGGATTCCGACCGACCAACTGGCATCAAAGAGATGATGCACCAATACCAGGAACACGGCTCCGAGCACAAAACTCAGGCAGAACATGAAGGCCAGGAGCCAGGAGTAGGCGAATTGGGTCGGCTGCAGCACGGCTCCGACCAGAGAGAGCACCAGGCCACCCCCGATCAGGAAGTTCGGCACGTTACGCCATTTCGAGAAATTCAAGGGGGGCAGTTCGCCGGATTGGGAGTGTGCGCTCATGTTATTTCTTCAATTTGCCGCGCAGCGCTTCGGGCACTTCATCCAGCGAGCCAAGCCGGCTCAACTGGAGCGCGCGCAGGTAACTGATGGCTGCCCAACGGTCCTGGATAGGGAGGTTGGCGCCGTAACCTTGCATCAAGCCCCTGCCGTAGCTGACGGTGTTAAAGAGTTCCCCGTCGGCCAGTTCAACGATACGTTTGTCGTGGAGATTGGCGACCACAGCCATTGCGCCGATCCGCTTGGGCACGCCGTTACCATCGCCCAATTTACTGTGGCAGGCGGCACAGTTGATGTTGAACACTTGTTCGCCGCGCTGAAGCAGTTCGTCGGTGACGGGCAGCGGATTAATTTCCACAAAATTGGTCGTGCCCGTGACCAGGCCAGTCGTGACGGGCGAGTTCTGCCAGGGATAGACGAGTTGGTCGCCGACGTGGATCGGTTGGCTGCGAGGAATCGTGCCGGCTACCGGCAGGCGCGAACTCATGCTGTTGGCGAAAAACGCGTTGGCGGTTTGGGGCCGCAATTTGGGCTGGCGCTCCATGTCCGGGAAGATGTAGAGGGGAGGCTTGCGGAAATGGGTGCCGCGAAAACCGAGAACCCCAACAGTGGCGAGCACGCAGAGGGTAAAGATGGCAAAGAAGTAGCGCATTATTCCTCCACCATCTCGATGTGCCGGCTGCCGGCGTCTTCCAGTAGTTTCCGAGTTGTGCCCTCCGAGTATCTCGGGTCGCCGCATTCAATCACGAGGAAGAACTTGTCGTGAGTGGCTTGCGCGAACCGCCGGTTCTTGAGCAACGGATGATGCAGGCGCGGCAGTCGATTCAGGAATAGCATGCCCAGAACCGCGCCGAAGGCCCCGAGCAGAATGGTGAGTTCAAAGCACGGGATGAACGGGTAGAAGGGGCTGAACATGGGTTTGCCGCCGATGACAATCGGGTAGTCGTAGGCGTTCATGTACCAAACCATCAACATGCCAGTGGTATAACCGATCGCACCGCCGATGAAGGAGAACCAGCCGACCTGAGAGCTCCGAATTCCCATCGCACCGTCCATGCCATGAACGGGAAAGGGCGTAAAGACATCCCATCGGGTAAAGGCGGCATCGCGGACTTTTTGGGCCGCGTGCAGGATGTCGGCGGCGGTTTCAAACTCGGCGATGAGACCGTAAGGCTTGGCCAGACTATCGCCCATGGTGAGCGAACTCCTTTCTTTTAGCGCCGCCCAGAGGGTGGTGAGGGTCGGCATGCGGCGTGACGCCTTTGACTTCTGATGTGGCAATCAGGGGCAGGAACCTTATGAACAGCAGGAACAGGGTGAAGAAAAGGCCAAACGTGCCCACATAGGTGCAGATATCCACCCACGTGGGTTTGTAATAGCCCCAATTCCCCGGGATGAAATCCTGATAGAGCGAGCCGACAACGATGACGAACCGCTCGAACCACATGCCAATGTTCGCCAGGATGGAGACGATGAACACCGCAACCAGGCTGTGACGAACTTTCTTGAACCAAAAGACCTGGGGCACCAGCGCGTTGAAGACCACCATGGCCCAGCCGCCGTACCAGTATTTGCCGAACAACCGGTGCCAGAAGGTAAACCGTTCATACGGGTTGCCGCTGTACCAGGCGACAAAGTATTCCATGGCGTAAGCGTAGCCGACGATGGAACCGGTGGCCAACGTCACTTTGCACATGAGGTCGATGTGTCGCATGGTGACGATTTCCTCGAGCTTGAGCAGCTTCCGCAGCGGGACGATCAGCGTCAGCACCATGCCGAAGCCGGAATAGATGGCGCCCGCGACAAAGTAGGGCGGAAAAATGGTTGTGTGCCACCCGGGCAGTTGCGACACCGAGAAATCCATCGAGACCGTGCTATGGACGGACAACACCAGGGGGGTGGCGAGGCCGGCCAGGATGAGGTATGCCTTTTCGTAGTTGCTCCAGTGGCGATTGGAGCCGGTCCAGCCCAAGGCGAACAGGCCGTAGATAAACTGCCGGACTTTGGTCCTCGACCGGTCGCGCAGGATGGCCAGGTCGGGAACGAGACCGACGTACCAAAAGAGGGCGGACACCGTGAAGTAAGTGGAAACGGCAAAGACATCCCACATCAGAGGCGAACGGAACTGCGGCCAGATGCTGTTCGAGTTGGGCAGCGGAAAGAGCCACCACGAGTACCAGACGCGCCCGATATGGATGACAGGAAAGATACCGGCACACATAACCGCAAAGATCGTCATGGCTTCGGCGGCACGGTTGATCGAGGTGCGCCATCGCTGGCGCAGGAGGAAGAGAATCGCAGAAATCAGAGTGCCGGCGTGGCCGATGCCGATCCACCACACGAAGTTGACGATGGCCCAGCCCCACATGATCGGGTGGTTGAGGCCCCAGACCCCGACTCCGGTCGAGATCAGGTAACAGACCATGGCCAGCAGCAGCGACATCAGCACGACGCTGGGAATGAACGCCCACCACCACCAGGCGGGGGTCTTGCCTTCCACAATTCCCGCCACCTTGTCGGTGATCCAGCCGGGACCGCGCTGATTCTCGACCAGCGGGATGCGCTCCAACTCGGGAGGCGGCGGCGAAACCTGAATGGCGGCCCGGGTTGATGATCGGCTCATTCACCACCTCCGTTATTCTTGGATGCAGCGTGCGCGCCCTCTTCACCGAGACGTTCCAAGGGGTCGCCGTGCTGTTTCGAGTATTCCTGCCAACTCATGGGAAGTGGATGGTAATCCGGCATCTGGGGATTGGGATTCCTGACCCGGGCCAGATAGGTTGTGCGGGGATATGTTCCCAGGAAATCGAGCAGCTTGTAGTTGCGTTGCTGGGTCTTGAGCTGCGAGACGCGGCTGCCCGAATCTTTGAGATTCCCAAAAACAATCGCCTCGGCCGGGCATACCTGCTGACAGGCGGTCTTGAAGGTGCCCTCGGGAACCTCGATATTGCCGCTGTCGCGCGCCTTGACCTTGGCGGCAATCTCCGCCTGCTGGATGCGCTGGGTACAGTAGGTGCATTTCTCCATCACACCGCGCATCCGAACCGTCACGTCCGGGTTCTTGGCCAGTTTGAGCAATTCCCATTCTTCGGCCGGCCGCAGGCTGGACTCCTGGCTGTTCCACCAGCGAGCGATGTCCCATTTGCCGTCGGTGCTGCCCAGCAATGGCGTGGGATAGAATGGTCCCTTAAGCTTGTCCAGGGGGCGCTTGTTGTAATCGAAGAAATTGAAGCGGCGAACCTTGTACGGACAGTTGTTGGAACAATACCGCGTGCCAACGCACCGGTTGTAGGTCATGACATTGAGTCCTTCATCGTCATGAGAGGTGGCATTGACGGGGCAAACGTTCTCGCACGGAGCGGCTTCGCAGTGCTGGCAAATCAGCGCCTGCAAGGCCACCTGCGGATCCTCGGGCGTGCCCACATAATAGCGATCAATGCGCAGCCAATGCATTTCGCGGCTGCGTCCCACCTGGTCTTTGCCGACGATGGGAATGTTGTTCTCGCTCTGGCAGGCCAGGACGCAGGCGGAACAGCCGACACACGAATTGAGATCAATGGTCATGCCCCATTGGTGGAGCCCACGCTTCTTGGTCTGGTCGAATGGGTTGGGGTAAAGGGGTTGGGTCGTCGGGGGAGATTCCAGCTTCATCCCGTGCGCGAAGTCCGGGTGATCGAGGTATTGCTCGAGATTCGCCTCGCGCACCACCGGGCGGCCCTCCATGGACCAATGATGCTGCGCGGTGGCAACCGGGTGAAGCTGGCCGGTCGGGGTGAGTGAAGCGCCGGAGGCATGATGCAGGGCTGCGCTTGTGCGCACGCGATAGGCATCGTAACCAACCCCGCTTCCCACGCGGCCACTGCGCTGCCGCCCGTACCCAAGGGCCAGGCCGATGGTGTTATCGGCCATCCCAGGCTGCAGCCAGGCGGGGCCAACCACCTCGCGTCCGCCCAGGGACACTCTTACCAGCGACGCCTGAGTCGTGCCACCGCCGCTGGTCTGGTTCACAAGAGCCAGTTTCTCGAAGGTCTTTGGACTGAGGAGGACAAGATTATCCCAGGCAACCTTGGTGATTGGCTCGGGCAATTCCTGGAGCCAGCCGTTGTTGTTGTAACGGCCATCGTCCACGCAATAGTCGCGATGGAACACTACTTCCAAATTGTCCGCCGAGGCCGGTATTGGCTTGACGGCCTCCAGAGCGCGACTTGTCGCCGCCCAATCGAAACTGACCTCTGCAGGTTTGGCGGCAGAACCTTCTTGAAAGCCCTGGAACAAAAACTTCTTCCAACCCTCCTCGCCCCCGCCAGGCACGGCACGAAAGGTCTCGCGAACGATTTCGTAAGCCCCCTCAGGTTCGAAACCCGCGATGCGCGCCAGCAACTCCAACTCGGTCATCCCTTCAAAGAGCGGCGCGACAAGCGGCTGCATCGGCACCAACGAACCATCGCTCGTGCGGGCGTCGCCCCAGGATTCGAGGTAATGAAGCTGCGGTATGTTCCAGTCGCTGACTGCGGTTGTCTCGTCCTCGTAATAACCGAAGCGGAGAACGAGCTTCGCTTTGCGTTGGGTGGCGGCCCAGTCGAGTTCGACAGGCGCGTTGTAAACCGGGTTGCCCGCAAGGACCAGCAGCGTATTGACTTGGCCAGCATTGAGCGCAGTCGCGAGGTCGGCGATGCTCGCATCTTGGGACGGCGGCGCTGCCAGGAACTCGACGGTCTTGCCGGTATTGCCGAGGGCGGCGTTCATGGCTTGCGCCAACAGATGCACCGCCAGGGGTTGGCGCTGGCCGGCGAGCACGACGCAGTTGCCAGCGTGCGCCGCCAGATCCTTTGCGCATTCGGATATCCACTTGGGATCGATACCGGCGGGCTTGCCGATGGCAGCGAGCGCGGACGCAAGTTGGCCGCCGCGCTGCGGCACAATCTCCGCCGCCAGAGCGGCCGCGATGGGCAGCACCGCGCTGGGAGGCACGCGCAGCCGGTGGTCGGCGTTGATGCCGGTGAGCGTCATCAGGCTCTCGACGACATAGAGCCGGTTGATAAGGTCTTCACCCTGGGCCTTGTCGGGCGACTCAATCTTGCGGCCGCGGGCAAAGTCACGAATGTACCGGTGCAAGTCCTCCTCTGCTCCGAGGAAATCACAGTCGAGCGCGACAATTCGTTTGGCCTTGTCCAAATGGTAATGCGGCTTGACCGGCTGGCCGCAGACGAGGGTGGCCGCCTCGCGGTGGATGTCAAAATCCACGGCATCATAGGTGAACCACCGGGTCTTGGGAAATCGCTCAGAAATGAGCTTTTGAAGGCGTGCCCGCGAAGGGGAAGTGCTGCGCTCGAGCAGGAAGCAAAGGCCATCGCCATTCTTTTCAACCAACTGCCGCGACAAGCCGATCAGGAAGTCATGCGCCACAGCCGGGGTCACGACCTTGCCGGCCTGTTTGAAGTGTTGGGCGCGATCGGGGTCATACAGGTCCAGGACCGATGCTTGAGCAAAACGGTCGGTCGAACCGTTGCTGTCCGGGTGCAGGGCGTTGCCCTCGACTTTGGTGGGCCGGCCGTCGTTCGATTTGACGGTCAAGGGAATAGCTCCCGTGCGCGTCGGCATAGCCGTCGCGTAATACTGCGGCACGCCGTGGAGGTAACCCTCGGGCTGTTTGGCGAAAGGAAGGATGTTCGAGACCGGCCGACGGCAGCCCGTCAGCCCAAAGCCCGCCAGCAGAAACGAGGCGGACATGATCTTCATGAAATGGCGGCGTGACACTGGGTCCACCAACTCGGTGGCTCCAGCCGGAAACTCGGTTTCAACCCATTGGCGAAACTCGGGCGTGTCCGCCATTTCGTCGAGGCTGCGCCAATAGGCGCGGCCCTGCGCGGGGTGAGGATTGAGGGACGGGGCGGAGGGTTGAGAGTCCAGGACCAAAGGTCCAGGGGGCAATGAATGCGCCTCCTCGCGTTGGCTGCTGCGAAGCTGACTGGGAAGTGGCAGAATGTTTTTCATCGGTGACAGGCGGAGCAGTTTTGCAGGGACTGGACTCCCCAGTCGTGCATGAATTTCTGCCCGTTCATCCGCTGCAACTCGGCGGCGGCGGTGGGGTTGTCGCTCCATTTCCAGTTCAAATCGGTGATCTTATCCAGCGGCCTGAGATTGGCGGCGGGGTCGCGATGGCAATCCAGACAGAAGGTCATGCTCAGGGGTTTGACTTCGTAAACCTCGTCCATCTGGTTGATCTGGCCGTGGCACGAAACGCAGCTAACACCACGGTTCACATGGACGGAGTGGTTGAAATAGACATAATCCGGCACGCGGTGGATCTGGACCCAGGGAATCGGCTGGGCACCCGGCTGGGCGCTTTCACGAACGAGCGCCAGCCGCGGGTCATCTTTGAGCACCTGGCCGTGGCAATTCATGCACGTGGAACTGGTGGGAATATTTGAATACCAGGACTTTTCAACCCCGTTGTGGCAATACCGGCAATCGACGCCCACCTGGTCAACGTGGGTGGCGTGAGAGAAAGCGACCGGCTGGATGGGCTGGTAGCCGACGCGCGAGTATTTGGGCGTCAGGTAATACCACACGCCGGCGGTGACCGCACTGCCAAGAAACAAAAGGCTGGTGATGATCATCACAGGCAGCCGGTTGGTCCACTTTGGGAATATCGCTGACATCGCGTTATCGGGTTATCAATGCACAGTCCGCAAATCTTCTCGGTTTCAATCCATGTCTGTAAACTCTAAAAAGAGGTTATTATTGTTTATTCACACTAACCGTCAATTGATTTTATCATAACAATTACTGGCACAGCCGGGTGATCCCTGGGCGAAAAGCGCCGGTTTTTACCAACTTACGAGCCAACGCGGTTGCTCGCGTGGATGAGGGCATCCAGGTTCTGGGACGGCGTCTCCACAGCCAGCGTGCATCCCGAGCTCAACACAAAGCGCCGGTGTCCGGCAGCCTGCACGGTGCTCAATGCCTCGCGGGCTTTCCGGTCCACCACTGCCGAGGTGCCTCGCGCGAGAACATTCACAGGGTCCAGGTTCCCCCAGAGGCCAATCCCCGGCCCGACGATGCGGCAGGCTGCGCCAAGGTCCACGGCGTGGTCCAGTTCCAAAACGTCCGCCCCTGCCCTGGCCATGGCTGGCAGGATCGGAGTCGCATTGCCGCAAATGTGCAGCGAAACCGGTTTGCGGGTTGCCGCTTTAACGTCGGCGATCAGGCGCTTCTCTGCCGGCAAAACCAGTTCCTCGTAAAAGTCTGGCCCCAGCAAAACGGCCGGCGAATCGCCCCCGCTCAGCAAGTCCGCGCCCGCATCACTGAGCGCGCCGGCGTATGCCGCCGCGTATTCCGAACCGCGCGCCATCAAGGCCCGCACAAACGGGGGGTCGTCAACCACCTTGAGCATGAGCTGGTTGATTCCCATGAGCGCAGCCGCCAGCGAAAACGGGTATTGGTCGAAACAGGCGACAATGAACGCCTCTTCGCCCAGCATCTCCACGACGCGCGAAAGCGCCTCCAGCATCAGCGGGTATCGACCCTGGCACCCGACATCCGGGGACGGAATGCGATCTATGTCTGCGGCGCACTGGACCAACGGTTCGCCAATCCCGCCAAAGGGTTGGCTATCATCGGCAGCCCCGACTTTGGCGCCCATGGCTTGGGCGGTCACCCAGGTATCCGCTGAAAGCCACACGGCATCGGGCTTGAACCGTTCATAGTAGCGGACCACCGAGTCGGCGAGAGCTTTGGCATCAGTCGTGTATTGCCGGAGACTGTAACCAGCCAGACCGGCGCAAAAATGCACCGCAAGCGGCCCGGTCGGCACGCGCGGCGTGGGCTGGCCGTCGAGCGCGGCGTGGACAATATCCCTGGAAGTCATGGGTGGAGCGGCTTCTTCAATAGCGGCAGCGGCACCGGGCGGAATGCCGCCAGGTGCCGGGTTGAAACCCAGCCCGCGCCGTGAATCAAGACGCCGAAGGTTCGCCGGCTCATAGTGGCTCAGAGATACTCCGCCGGAAACTTCCACGGCGAACGATACTTCGGGATGGCGAGCTTCGCGGCCTCGGAATCGCCAACAATCCTCTCCGTCTTCGGATCGAAACGAATCGTGCGCCCCAGCTTGAGCGAGAGCAGACTTAAAACAATCGGCACGTCCACTCGAGTGTGATAGGCAGGATTGCAGGTTGGTTGCTGGCGCGATTTGATGCAGTCCAGCCACTCACGTTCGTGGCCGGGCGAGGCCGCAATAGACTGTGGGGGAGGTTGAAGGTTTTTCATCCGGTCGCCTTCGGGCACGATCTTGAGCATGTCGTAGTCAGCGAGCATCGTTCCGTTTGTGCCGTGGAAATAGACGCCGAGCCGGCGTCGCGGGGCGGGGTCGCCTTCAAAGTCGAAACCGAAGCTGTTCGTGATCGACGACATCCATGTCATCGTCAGGTTCGGGTAGCGCCAGAGAACCTCTTGGTTGTCGTAAGCGTCGCCGTCGTCCTTGACGATGAATCGTCCGCCAGAGGAAGTGATCTCGGTCGGGTAACCGAGGTCGAGCGCCCAGACGGGCAGGTCGGTAATGTGCGGCGCCATGCCAGGCGTCCAGCCGCCACTGTAATCCATCCACGAGCAGTGGTTATAGGCGTCCCGCACCAGCGTCCGGTTGAACTTGCCCAACGGCGCGGGGCCGCACCACAGATTCCAATCCAGGCCGAGATCGCCCGGCGCGGTTTTCTCGTTTAAAAAGCCGATGCCGCTCAGTCCCTGGTTCATCATGTTGAATGTGCGCACCGTGCCGATGGGGCCGAGGTTGCCGGAGCGGATGTATTCGACGACGCGCCGGTAATTCGCACTGGCGTGAATCTGGGTGCCGACCTGGCAGATGACCTTGTGTTTTCTCACCGCGTTGCGGACCGCCAGGCTTTCGCCGAGGTGCATCGTCATTGGTTTCTGGAGGTAAACATCCTTGCCCGCCTTGCAGGCATCGATGGCCTGGAGCGCGTGCCAGTGCGGCGGCGTGCCGATGATCACGGCATCGAGTTCTTTCTTCTGGAGCATCTCCCGGTAGTCGCGGTAGCCCTTGCAGGTGCCTTTGAATTGCTCGACGACCGCGTCCCGCCGCGCCTCCCACACATCACAGGCGGCGGTGACAACCACGTCCGGCTGGCTGGCACAGGCGCTGAGATTGCTTCGCCCCATGCCCCCACAACCGATGATGCCCAGGTGGA
>JBAXTC010000017.1:0-27056 GCA_037130375.1 Verrucomicrobiota bacterium
AATCGTTTGACGCTGCGCAATTCGCGCGCCTGGCACACCAGGCCGTGGCCGAAATCCAGCACCGCGGCCGGCTGCCGATCCTGTGCGGCGGGACCGGGCTTTACTTCAAGGGTTTTCTCGAAGGACTTGGCGAAGCGCCCCCCGCCGATGCCGCTATGCGGGCGGTGCTGGAAGCCACCCCCCTTCCGGACCTCCTCCGCGAACTAGCCGAGCGTGACGCGGCGACTTACGAGCGGATCGATCGCCAAAATCCGCGCCGGGTCATCCGCGCTCTCGAAGTCATCCGCCTGACCGGCAAACCCTTCTCCAGCCAGCGGGCTGACTGGCAACCAGCGACCCTCGACCATCAACCCACATCGCGCTTCGTGGGCCTCGCTCGCTCCGCCGAGGACTTGCGCATCCGGATCGACGCGCGCGTTGACGCCATGTTCCATCGCGGGATTGTCGCCGAAACCGAAAACCTTTTGAAGTGCGGGCTGGCGGAAAACAAAGTTGCCATGCAGGCGTTGGGATACCGGCAAGTGGCTGAGTATTTGCGCGGTGAACGGTCGCTGCCCGCAACCATTGAACTGGTCAAAACCCGCACCCGTCAGTTCGGTAAGAAGCAGATGAGGTGGTTCCGCCGGCAACTTCGGTTGACTTGGTTTCATCTTGAACCGCAGGCCAGCGCCGAGGCGGTCGTCAAAACGATTGCCGGACTTGGATAAGCTGCACCTGACGGAAGCCAAGGGGGCCGCGTTCTAGACGCGCGCCTGGCTGATCGCCCTGAAGGCACTTGGCTCAACGCCGGAGAGAACAAAACTCAGTAATCGAGGGAAAGTGCGCCGACTGCCGTCGGCGGCTACAGTTTTGCAGGGTCTTGAATCCGTCTTGAGCGTCCGTCATCCCCGCACTGCAAAAAAACTCCTTTCTGTTCTGCCCGAAAGGTGGTAGATTATATTTCAGAAAACTAGAAAGAGATAGAGCCTGATACACGCCCAGAATTGAAAGCACTGATCGAGATCAGAAACCGGAGGACGGAACGCGTCTTCCTCGTAGGAGTAGAACTCAAGACCCGCCAAGGCCGCGACCTGCGCGATTCGTTGGAGGAACTTTCCGAGCTGGCCACCACCGCCGGGGGTGAAGTCGTCGGCGATGGGCTGCAAAAGATGGCTGCGCCGTGCTCCGCCACCTATATCGGCAAAGGCAAGGCCGAAGAATTCGCGGAGCATTGCCGCCGGGCCGATGTCGATACCGTCATCTTTGACGACGAGCTTTCGCCCGCCCAAAGCCGCAACCTGGAGAAGGTTTTTAACTGCAAAGTCCTCGACCGCACCTCGCTGATTCTCGATATTTTCGCCCAGCGCGCCCGCACCCGCGAGGGCAAGCTCCAGATCGAGCTGGCGCAATTGCAGCATTTGCTGCCACGTCTGACGCGGTTCTGGGGCCATTTGTCGCGGCAAAAGGGCGGCATCGGCATGCGCGGTGGCGAAGGTGAGACGCAGTTGGAAACCGACCGTCGCCGGGTGCAGGATCGCATCGCTCGCATCGCGCGCGATCTGGAGGTTGTGCGCCGTCAGCGCGCCACCCAGCGCCAGGCGCGGCAGCGCAACCACTGGGCGCTGGCCTCGATTGTCGGTTACACCAACGCGGGCAAATCTACCTTGCTCAACATCCTCACCGGCGCGGACGTGCTGGCGGAAGACAAATTGTTCGCCACCCTCGATCCGACCACTCGCCGCCTGCGGCTGCCGTCGAACCAAAACGTGTTGTTGACCGATACGGTCGGTTTCATCCGCAAGCTGCCGCATGGGCTGGTGGAGGCGTTTAAGGCGACGTTGGAAGAAGTGGTGCAGGCGGATCTGTTGGTGCATGTGGTGGATGTGAGCCATCCCGAAGCCGAGGAGCAGATTCAATCGGTCGATGCAGTGCTGAAGGAAATCGGCGCAGAAGGCAAGCCGACGATCATGGTCTTCAACAAGATCGACGAGCTAAATGGCAGCCGGGACATGCTCACCCGGTTCCTCGAGCGGCACCCGCACGGGGTCGCCATCTCCGCCACCACCGGCGAGGGAATCCCGGCACTCCTGGCCGAACTGGGCAGCCAACTGCGGCCCATCCGCCAGTTTATGGAGTTTTCCGTGCCGCACGATCAGGCCGGTGTCATCGCCCGCCTGCATGAGGTCGGCCATGTGGTCGAGCGCAACTACAACGGCCAAACTGCGCGCTTCAAAGCCCGCATCCCTCCACATCTGCACGAAGAGTTCGCTCCCTTCATCGTGCGCGAGCTGCAAACGGCTTGAAGAAGCGCCAAGCCCGCTGCCGCTCCACTTGACCACTGGGGCAATCTCAGCGGGCGGATTGAGCAATGGCTTCTGCCGGAATATAGGCCATTCGATTGAACCAATCCCAATCCTGGCCGTCTTCCCAAAAGCGGCATAAGGTGCGGGATTGCCCCCCAAAATCTGCCTGCCGAATGAATCCTCGAAACAGAATGATGCCCGCATGACCGCCGCGTTCTTGAATCGCTCGCGTCGCCGCATCCGCAAGCGTTCGACGGTCGTGGGCGACCAGGATCAGCCTCTCCGACAGACAAGCGTCGAGCAAATCATCATCATGCAGTCCGCACCAATCCCTACTATGGGCGGCAATGTGAATGATGGGAAATCCCGAGCGCAACCGCCGACAGGCGGCAATCAACTTGTGCGAAGTGTTTTCGTCGCCCAACAGACTTGGCTTCATGTCGTCTGGGCTATACAGGAGCGCTGGGTCTCTTTCGGGAAGGCGCGCGCATAGTCCATCGCTCGCTTTACCAGTCGAACCGGCCACCCGAAATGCTCCGCTGTCTTCTCCAGTGTGCCCAGCTCTCGAAATACTCGCTCCACCTCCCAGACGGCGACCCGATGGCCAATCAGGCAGGCTTCCCGTTCCCCGGCGCCGTCACGAAAGCTGATTCCCGGATAAGCCCGTTCCAGGACTTTCTCCGTCACATCGCGGCTAACTATTTGGCAACGTTTCTTCCCCAACGTCTGCTTGGCGAGCAGGGTGTCAATCTCGTGGTCGATGCGGCCTGAAATAGTTGCGGTACTCATACCGCCAACAATTGCACACACTGCATACGCAGGCAAGTATAACAAACTCAACAGTATAACAAACTCAACCCCATTTCGCCTCTCCAGCGCAGCAACGCCGCATGCAGCAGAGCCTGGTGGCTTTCTAGCGGGCTGGACGGGTCTGAGGACGGGCGCACTCCAACGGTACGGCCACGATGTTCCCTGAGCCGGACGCTTTACGAGGGTTGCATAGCGGCCGGCGGCTCGGCAATTGTTTCGCCCTCCGACGAGTTGGCCCGCAGCCTTGCGACGATGCCCGGCAGGTGTTTCAACACATAATCGACCTCCGATTCCGTGTTGTAGATACCCAGGCTGAAGCGGATGCTGCCGCGCGAGCGCGCGGAACTGCAGCCCATCGCCGTCAGAACGTGCGAGGGGTCCAGCGAACCGGTGGTGCATGCCGAACCGCTCGAAGCGCAGATGCCCGCCTGGTCCAACAGCATGAGGATGCCTTCCGCCTCCACTCCACCGAAGGCGAGGTTGCTGGTATTGGGCAGGCGCGGTTCTTTGGCGCCGTTGCGCGCGACGCCCGGGATGTCGCGCAGGATGCTGTCTTCCAATCTGTCGCGCAACGCGCGGATGCGGGTGTTTTCGTCGGGCAGACTCGCCATTGCGAGTTCCGCCGCGCGGCCAAAGGCGACGATGTTGGCGACGTTTTCGGTCCCACCACGGCGACCGCGTTCCTGCCCGCCGCCGACGATGTAGGGCTGGTATTTGACGCGGCGCCTGGCGTAGAGCAACCCAATGCCTTTGGGCGCGCGCAGCTTGTGCGCCGACAATGACAGGAAATCCACATCCAGCTCTCTCACGTCGATCTTCAACTTGCCGGGGGCCTGCACCGCGTCGGTGTGGAACAACGCGCCTTTGCGCCGGCAAATCGCAGCGATTTCCCGAACCGGAAACAAGACGCCTGTCTCGTTATTGGCCGACATCACGGAAACGATGGCGGTGTCCGGGCGAATGGACTGCTCGAGCCGCGGCAGGTCGAGCGCGCCATCGGACTCGACCGGCAGGAAAGTGACTGTGTAACCCTGCTTCGGGAGCAGGTCGCAGAACTTGATGATCGCCGAGTGTTCGACGGTGGTGGTCAGGACGTGCCGTTTCTCCGGTTGTGTAGCCAGGGCGCTGTGGAGCGCCGAATTATTGCTTTCGGTGCCGCAACTGGTGAAGATGATCTCCCTTGGCTCCGCATTGATCAGCGCCGCAACCTTGGCCCGCGCCTGGTCCAGGGGCTCGCCAACCTGGCGTCCAAAGGAATACATGCTGGAGGGATTGCCCCAATACTCCGTCAGAAACGGGAGCATCGCCTCCACCACTTCGGGCGCAACTCGAGTGGTGGCGTTGTTATCGAAATAACAGATGGCAGGGTTATTCATCGTGCGGAGCCTTACCTTGTCACCACAACTGGTGACATGCAAGGGTCCGCGGTTCTGGTATGGTTAGATCGTTGACGATGCAAAAACGCAGTAGTCAGACCGTGTGTGGCTGACAGGCGCAAATCTGCGGCGCAGCATCGAGTGCAAATTTAGTGTGTTTCTCGAGGTAGAATGTGGCAAAAAGGCCGGAATCAGTTCCGGCTTTTTTGTTGCACGGAGGCTCCCCTTGCGGTTGACCATCGAATCTGCGGTTATTCCAGAGGAAAACCGGCTTGCCCTTCCGATACAGCGGAAGATTAAGGCGTCAACACCGCAACTGCCGCTCAGCGCCGAAACGGCATCGGCTCCACGAAACCCATCCCGCCCCATCCGCCCCACATTCCCCATGAGGATTCGGCATTCATTTCCGCGGCATTCATTTCCTCCTCCGCCAATTGGTTCTGCATGCGGAGCTTTTGGTACTCGTTGTATTGCGCCTGCTGGCCCACGTAGAGAACCTGCTGCTTCTGGTCCGGGTAAGCGAAGTAGGTCTTTCCTTCCCGCTGCACCATCGTCACTTTGTGTGCTGGCAGGCTCTTGAGGTGGGCTTGCTGATCCGGCGTAGTCGCCGGCATTATCTTGAAGCCTGCCGCCGACAGCATGTTCTCGGTCTGCTTCGTCGTCGCGCAGCCAGTCGCCAACGCCATTAGCGCCACGATGCCAATGAAACTTAACACTGTTCCAACTCTTTTCATGTTATTTACTCTCTTTCCTATTTATTTGTTTGTTTGTTGTTTACTGCCTTCCCATGAGGCTTTTGCCGTAGATTCCAACGCTGCCGGCGTTGGTGCGTTCGTGCCGGTGACTGCCGCCACTGCCGGTTGGTTTTGGGCCTGCGCGGTAGGGCGGATATTGCTCAGCGCGATCGCCGTCCCGACCACGAAGCTGTAATATAGTCTGGTTTTCATTCGCTGTGCTTCCGTTCGATACTCTTTCCCGCATTCGCCGTCCCGCCTGAGGCAAGTAATATAGCCCATTTAACCGATTCAACCCACTTCATATTTCAACGCCTTGCAACGGGTGACGACATTGGCGAAGTGCCCCCTCACCCCTTTTCTTCGAGCCACGTCCACGCCTCGGCTTTATCAGCCACATTGAATCACTTGATCAGACCATCATCACGCATCACGCACCACGCATCACGCATCACGCACCACGCATCACGCATCACGCATCACGCATCACGCACCACGCATCACGCACCACGCATCACGCACCACGCATCATTCTCCGATCGGCCAGCCTTCCCAGTTCTCTTCCCATTGGGGCTCAGCACCGCTCATCACGGCCACATCCTCGTTCTGGACCGGGGCATTCCGCACGTCCCGTTCGAGCCTGGAATCTTCGGACAACCGCTGGGTCTGGACGGCCATTTGATAGGCGTGGTACTGGGTTTTGTTGCCAATGTAGAGCAGGTTTCGGATGGGGTCGGGGAACACGTAATAGACCTGCCCTTTCCGCGTCACCGTCGAAATCCTATCCGGCGGCAGCTTGGTGAGTTGTTGCTGCTGCGCCGGGGCGGTGGCCGCGATGGCCTTGAACCCGCTTTGCGCGAGCATTTTCTCTGTTCGTTTCACGGGAGAAGTGGCGCAGCTTGTCAGCATGCCCATCAACGCCGCAGTTCCGATCACAGTTATAAAGAATCTCATTGTCACTCTCTTTCTTTCTCCGGTTCTCATCGCAAATCCAAGGTTGCGAGATAATAGATCATGAGCCCCAGCATGAGGAGGACGATCACCCATAACCGCCAATCCTTATGCAACTAGATCGCTAAGCCTTGGCTGCACTCAAGGCGGCCTGCAGTTTCGCCTCGTCCTCGTGCGACAGAGATGTCTTGAGAACCTTGCCGCCCGTTCCTTTGATCTCCTCGAGCACCTTGTCTGGCGTGGACTTTCTCACCAGGACGAACAGCGCGGAACTGCCGGGAGTCATTGTCGCCGCCAACTCTTTCATGAAGTTGTCATCGATCCCGATATCGCTCAGCGCGCCAGAGACCGCGCCTGCCGTTGCGCCCACCGCCATGCCCAACAGCGGATTCAAAAAGATCAGACCAATGAGCGATCCCCAAAAACCGCCGCTCACCGCGCCCGCCGCCGTCAGATTCACCGCCTGATGGAGTTTCACCTTTCCCTTCGCGTCCTTCACCGCCACCACCGCGTCCTCGAGATCGATGAGATGCTCGCGCTGCATTCGGATGAGCTTGAGGCGAATCTCTTCCGCCTTGAACAGATCGCTGTAACCGACAACTACTAGTGTACTCATTTCATTTCCCTTTTCTTTTATTGGTTTGTTGGTTTATTAACTTAACGTTTGTGAGCCTCTTCG
The DNA here is from genome assembly GCA_037130375.1 of Verrucomicrobiota bacterium. Lineage (GTDB taxonomy): Bacteria > Verrucomicrobiota > Verrucomicrobiia > Limisphaerales > UBA8199 > JAPLUA01. The sequence goes on from JBAXTC010000017.1 coordinate 6,833, forward strand.
ATGGTCCTGAGGAGCTGATTTGCCCAGCGGTCCATCAACTCGACGGCGCTGGGCCAATTCCACCACGCCGCCATGTAGCGACTGGGATCGGCGGAATTATGGATTCCCAATTGAGCCGACAGCTCGGGCGGGCCGATCTGGACCCCGCGGAGCGCCGCCAACTGCTGATGCGACTCCGGATCGATAATCTCCGCTTCCACGCCCATGGCCAACGAGTTGCCTACTCGATACGCACAGGTGATTGCCACCCGGATTTCGGCCGTGTTTGGCCCCGGCGTGCTCACCACCGGATAACGCGCGGAGAGCGTGTTGATGATCTTCTGGCGGAAAGTATCCGCGATCTTCTGTTTCTGGTCCGTCGTGAACGTCGTGCCCCAATATTCTTTGACCATCACCGTCACCGGCGAGATCGTAAACTTGGTGCAGGAAGCCAGCCGACTGGTGTCCACGTAGCGCCAGATCGAGTCATCCAGCTTTTGCAAATGGCTGTAGTCACTGAGAAAGCCTGAAGGTTGTGGCGGTGGGGTCTGGCAACCGCCCCACAGAACCGTCGCAATCGAAGCCGTCGCGCACAGAATGAGATTCCTGATCTTAGACATAATTTCCTATCCAGTTTGTTGGCATTATTGTTTTCCGTTCATCTCGTCGCAGCCCGCGCAGGTCCACACCGCGCCCTTGCCGCCGCCCATTTAATCTATGCAACTCATCTAACTCTTGCAACGCTTGAATATCACGCCATTTGCCGCGCCCGACCCGGTCCCGTCTCATCTGTCCCCCATCAGGCGTCCAGGCACCGGCGGACGGTTTCCAGCAGCCGCTGCGGCGAGGCGGGCTTCTGGATGAAGGTTTCCCCCTCTCTCAAAGAAAGTTCCCGCCCCGCGATGTCCGCACTGTAGCCACTGGTGAAATGGTTTCCGTGCCGCCGCGGGGTTTGGGCTTCACAGTGGCTGCATCTGGCGATTTGCCCGCGGTTTCGGTGGCGGGAAGGAAAATCTGAAAGGTGGTGCCCCGCCCGACTTCGCGGCGTGCTCGACCGCCATCGCCAGCCGGGCCTGGGATTCCTCCATCCTCAACTCACACCCAGCCCACCGGGATCACATCCACCTCCCGATTCAACGGCATCCGCTCCGGGCTGAGACATACGACGGCGCCGTGGCCGGTCCGGATTCCCCGCCCCGCCAGCGTTCGGAACGCTGTCGTGTCGGCTTCCCGAACCAGCGCCGCCTTCTTAATCTCGACCGGCCACAGCCGGCCATCGTACGCAGGAGGGTGGTCTTGCCGACCTGCCGCGGCCCGGTCAGGAGCAGGACTGGGAATTGGGCCGAGGCCTCGCGCCAAAAGTCTGCGCCCGCCCGCGTCCAATATTCAGTGCGGCGATTATTCATTGAGAATGCATATTAGTCGGATTGCTACCGTTCGTCAAGCTCCCCTCCGGCGGGCGGGGTCGGATTCATGCTTGAGCCCTCTGCGCTGCTGGCGGGGCCGTCTCGAGCTCCGCGAGCCGGTGGCTTCATAAGTTGGGTTTTGTGGTCGCGGCTGACCCCTGCGGCTATTTCCTGACGAACAACGCGAGGGAAGCGGTGTAGCCGTGGAGGAAACTCTTCTGGCCGACAGGGCCAATTTCGCCGTTGCAAAAGAAGCCGGCCAAACCCAGCGGCCCGAGCCGTCGCTGGACCATCTGGGCATCGTGGTTGGGACGGCCAAATAGATTCTGTCCGCGACCATTGCAACTGCAGAGACAGCCGCCATAGACAGTGGTTCCTGCGAGTTCGTTCCGAGCGCGGGTCAACAGCTCATTCATGTCCTCCGTGGCGGCCGCCGCCGAACGGCGCTGGAACTGGACGGTTTGGCCCAACCTGGGCAATGCACCCACCGCAATGCTGCCGGAGTGCGGGTCGGCGCCCAGCAGATTGCGAATCAGGAAATCGCCGCGATGGAAGTCCTCCAGATACTCGTTGACGACCATGCCGATGAACAAATTGCCGCGGGCCTGTTTCTGTTCTTCGGAAGAGAGCTGATTGAAGGTTTCCGCGAGGACTTCATAGGCGGGACGGTTGCCGATCTGGTGGATAATGTTTTGCTCGACCCGGGTGAGGGTCCAGGTTTGACCAATCGGCGTGCAGCCCTGCGAAGTGACACCGACCAACTTGACGTCCCCACCGCAGGAAATGGCTACGCCGCCTTCCTCGAAAACCTCGCCATTGAGATACACCTGGGTCGATGGCTCGTTGAAATCGCCGCTGGCTAACCCACCCAGGACGGGGAGCGGGGCGTAGGCATCATTCCAAGTTTTCAACCAGGTCTCGCTGTCGAGATGGAAGGGATCAATGAAGACCAGCCAGCCGTTGGTTTGGCTCGGTTCGACGCCAGTTTTCAGGTGCCAATAGTTGGGGCTGCTGGCTTCCTCGACTTGCTCCTGGGTAAAGTGAAAAGCGGTGAACTCAACGCCTGGTAAAGCGTAAAGGCCAAGGCTCAAGCCAGCGTTCTGCTCCACCTCATGCTCCCCCACAATGAGGTTGGGACTCGAGCATCCGGCCAGGAGCGGAATCCGCGCATGAACACGAAGGATTTCCAGCACCTGCCTGGCGCGGGGAAAGAATCTTGGGGACATGAAGACCAGCCCAAGCGACACCTTGGGCGCGCGCAACTGGTGCCGCAAATCCTCGGCCCACTTCTGGAGGCCCGCCTCCTCGAAGTCACCCGGCCAATGTGCCGCGGCAGAAAATTCATTGCCCACACTCGGAACTTAACGGGGCGGGCCATAATTGCAAACGCCAACCGAGACAAACATTCAGGGCTTCAGGCCAAAATGAACGTCCAGCCAGTTGTCTCTTACCAGTCGGTCCAGCCATTTCATGAAGTCTTCGGGGGCGCTTGGCTTGCGGCTGATTTCGGGTAGGCGGGGGGATGCGGCGTTTGGGCTGCGGGTTTGTGCCGGCTCTTGTCCCGCCGCTGCTTCAAAAGTCGCAATTCTTGATCTTGGAAATCCTGGGCCAGCGCAAGCAGGACGCCGGTGGACCAGGCGAAGGTAAGCAGTCCCGCCATGGCGATCATGCCCTCGAGCAAACGCCAGCGTTCCCTCAGGTTGTAGCTGCAGCCGAGGGTGGTGTAGTCCATCAGGGCGAAATAGTAGCAGAGGCTGCCATTGGCTTTGCCGTCGGACACCGACACCGCGTCTTGCCAGAGGAAAAAACCTGTCCAGGCGAACACCTCGACAAGATGCACGAGCAGAATCATCCAACTGGCGAGGATGAGAATCAACATGCCCCGGGTGAAGGATGTGTTTTGTTCAGACCCCTGCTTCAAGTCGCCGCTGACCCGCAGAATCAGCAGCATGCCGAAACCGTGCATGACCATCGTAATGGCCACGAGCGTTCCTCCCCAGATGATCTCTTCGAGGGATGTGACATAAAGGTGGTTCCCGGCCGAGGTATTCATATTGGCAGCGGCGCAGAGGCGTCACTCACGGGCATTGGGCGCATTGCCATTACGCATGAACTTGGATTCCAGGTATTGAACTCATGAGCCAGTGGTTTCATTGTCGCGGGCACACCTTAACCAGCGCCGGCCCCTGGCGCAAGCCGTCGAATCTCCTTGTCCACAGCAAGCGGAGCAAGACCCCGTGCTGCTGCTCATGGAACGGCAGCCACAACATTACTAACAATTACATTGACGATGAGCCTCCCGCAGGATAACACTTGCAGCAATCCAGCGATTCTCCTGGTAAGCACGAGACGCGGTTCAATTCGTCTTTGGCCGATCCGTCTCCCTCCGGTTTGAGGGAGGGCCTGAGTGTTCAGAAAAAGCGCCTGATGCGCTGCTGTCCGACCTTTGGCTTGGGGAGTCTTGGAGATCAAGTCAAACACTAGTGCCATGTAACGCAACTAAACCTATGAGAATAAGGATATCAAATCAACATTCATTGGCTCAGCCACTGATCGCTGCAGCCCTCCTCGGAGCCGCCCTCAGCGCCTTCGCCGGCTCGGACCTGTACCCCGCCACGGTCAAGGGAGACGGAGCTCTGGGCTATTACCGCTTCGGTGATTCCCTGACCAGAAACCTCATCAATGTCAACAGTGGCAGTCTCGGCGCCGCCGGCGACGCCACCAACGACTTGGCAGCCGTAACGGGCGGAGTGGTGTATTCCATGCCGGGCGCAATCGTCGGCGATGGCAATCGGGCTTCTTTCTTCGATTACAACAGCCGGACTGAGATTCCCTTTAACTCGGCGGTCAACACGCCGAACACCCAGCCGTTCAGTCTCGAGGCCTGGCTGTATCCGGTGAGCGACCAGGTTGCCACCGGGATGGGTACGCTCTGTAATCGCTGGACGCAAGGTGGCAACCGGCAAGGATGGGTCGTGTATCAACGCGCTCCAGACACGAACCATAACATCACTGCCGGCCCCGGCGTGGGTTGGAACGTCAGAATGTATAACGACTTGGACACGGGCGGCCACCTCGATGTCACCAGCGGAGTTCCTTTCACGCTAGGCAAGTGGCAGCATCTGGTCTTCGTTTATGATCCGGTGCAGATAACCAATGCGACATTGACCATTTACATTGACGGCGTGCCAGCCGCCACAAATATCTGGGCGGCAACAGACAATGTGACACCCGGCTACGGCCCCTGCACGGGCGACCACGACCCGGCTCAAGCTGTCAATGGCCAGCCGGCAATGGCGCTGGGAGGCTACAATAACGCGAACAGTGGCACCGCCGGGTTTGCAAACCCCTGGACCGGGGGCATGGATGAATTCGCCTGGTACAACACCAAGCTCACCGCGGCGCAGATTCTGGCGCACTACCAGAATGGGACGAACGCCGCTCGCAGCACGCCTTACGCTACGCTCATCATGTCGCACAACCCGGTCGCATACCTGCGGCTCGATGAAGTCGCTCCGGGGCCGGATACCGCCTTCAATATAGGCGGCGCGCGCTCTGCCGGTCATGCCGCCACCACCGCTGCGATCAAGCATCCTGGAACCAGTGCGCTGGCGGGCAAGACTGACGATGGCTCTCACAGCGGCCACTACCGCGATACGAGCGCCAGCGGCCATGCCTTGGCCTCGATTCCATTCACTGCCGCCAACAACCCCGACGCAGGTTTGCCTTTCACTTTGGAGACTTGGTTCAGGGCGACGGGTGACCAGATGAACCCCGGCCCCTCTCCAATCTGCAACCGCCTGGCCGGCTCCGCACAGAACCGTACGGGCTGGGTGATCTATCAACGCGACCCCAACATTTCTTACGCCGGCCCGCCGGCCGTCTCCGGAGAATCCGGTGTGGGTTGGAACTTTAGAACCTACGTTGGCACCGGAAGCGGCCACTCGGATGTGACCACAAGCGTTCCTTACACCATGGGCGAGTGGCAGCATTTTGTCGTGACTTGGGTGCCTTTATCCGACGCGGGAGCGACCGACAGCGGGTCAGAACTGTGGACTGGCACCCTGACCGCCTATGTAAACGGTGTGGCAGTCGTGACTAACGAGGCCGCCAACTACGCCGCCAACATCGCGGAGCCACAAGGGGCAGACATCGGGCTGGTTCCGTCTGATCTCGCCGTCGGTTCCTATAACGCCGCTTCGACTTTTGGCGAGGAATTTGAAGGCGATGTCGATGAATTCGTAATTTACAACAACTACGCTTTGACCCCCGACCAAATCCTGGCCCATTACATGACGGCCACAAACTCGCACCCAGCCACCAACTATGAGACGCTGGTGTTCAACGCCGCTGGCGATTATTACCTGGCTAATAACGGAGCACCGATCCCTGAAGGCCAAACCCTTCCCAGAACCTACCTGCGCTTCAATGAACCGGCTTATTTCCCGGCCGCCAACAGCGGTTCGCTCGGCTACCGCGCCAACGGCAGCCTGGTTCTCACCACCAATATCGCGACTGGGCCCGCCGGCGCCGGCTTCGCACAGCCCAACCCAGCCGTCCCGCTCGATGGCCTCACGAGTTGGGTCAGTCTCAACGCCCCCTCAGGCCTCAACCTTTCCGGCCAAATCACGCTGGAAACTTGGCTCAACCCAGACGCCACCCAGGGTGGAACCGCCCGGATCATTTCTCACGGGGCGCCCACCCCAACGGCCTATGATATCAATACATTTCCTATTGTTCTGAGCGGCTCCCAGCTCGGCAGCAATGAGGTCTTTCTCCGCATCGAGGGGGCTGGAGCCACGTATTCCGTCGGCACCTCAGATGGCTTTACGTTCCATGGCGCGACTGCCGCTGTGACGGCTGGTGACCTGGGCGGTGGAAACGGGTGGATCCACCTGGCGGGCACTTACGACGGAACGCATTGGAACCTCTATCGCAACGGCGTCCAGATCGCCACCGTGGCGGATGCCGTTGGCGCCCTGCCCGTCAGCGGTGCTGAGTGGGCCATCGGGGCCACCGGCATGGGCTGGGGTGATTTCTATACAGGCCAACTTGATGAAGTGGCCATCTACGGCACGGCCCTCTCGGCCGCCACCGTGAAGGCACACTATTACGTGGGGCAAAACGGAACCGTCCGCCTGTCGATCACCCGTCAGGGTGGAGTTCCAACCGTTACCTGGCCAGCCGGCACACTGCAGCAGGCCGATGCTGTCACCGGTCCCTATACCGATCTGACCAGCGCAAGTTCGCCCTACAACCCGCCCGTTGGCCCAGCCAAGAAGTTCTATCGCGTGAGACTGTAAACCGCGCACGGCTCGGCGGAGCCTTTTCCGCCCACACAAATCGAGGCCAGGAGCCAGCTCCTGGCCTCGTCTTGCGTACGGGAGAGGTGATCGAGCAAGGCGTTTGTGCGGCCAGTACCCCGGTGCTACGTTCCATGGGCGTTTTAGGGGGCTGCGATTGGTTGGATAGGCGTTTTGACCGAACGGCACCGGCCCGCATCACTAGCTCAGCGCCGTTCCTAGCGTGGCCGGCCCCCCGTGCCCGAGCCGCCCATCACGTCGCTCGCAGGGATATCGCTACTGGTGGGACTGATGGCGTGGAGACGACAGCCTCGCGGCCGGCCTGGGAGGAAGTCAGGGCGAAATCTTGTTGAACCCTGACACGAGTTTCGGAGAGACGGAGAAGACAGCCGCGGCCCGCAGCCGGGCGACAGACCAACGGGCCATTTCTTCTTCAGTTGCCATGCGGCTCGTTACCTTGCCGCAGGCGTTACCGTGACTTGCCTGGCCGCGTCGGCCAGCTTGCCACCCTCCAACACCACGCGGCTGAAAGAGACCTTGGCCGTCAGGTTCGTGGTCGTCAGCGGCTTGTCGGCGGCGACAACGAAGTTGAAAGCATTGGTGGCTCCCGGGGCCAGCGGGGATTTCTCCCGGCCCGCGCCAATCACCCACTGCGTGGAGTGACCAACGACTTTGCCCTGGCCATCGAGCAGGAAACAGACCGCGCGGGCCGATTCGATCTTCTCGGCAAAGCCGTTCTTAATCGTCATTGCCACGATGATCTTGTCGGCACCAAGTTTCGGTGGCAAAACGTTGACCGCGAGTTGACAAGACGCGGAGAAAGCACCAAACAGCATCAGGGAAGCAATTGTGTGGTAACGGAGGTTCATGGTTTGGTCATGTTGAATTGGTCAGTCATGGCGTCGTTTCGGAGTCGCCCCGTCACTCGTCAAATCTGGCTGGTCGTCTCTTTTTCAGCATCTTGATAACGCAACACCTTCTTGCTTGCCAGCAAATGCCCTGCCTGCCAATCATAAAGCGACATAGCTGGTCCAGTCGCATCCATGACCGAAGGCGATCCGGGTGTTGAGAGTGAAACAGCCTCCCACAACACCCTTGGTTAACCGGGACAGCGCCACGAGGCGGGCAAGGCGTTTGGATGTTGAGTTTGATGTAGGCGATCTTTGCTTCGATTTGAGAAGCGTTCGTAGCCGAGAAGCTGCTCCAGCGCTCATAAAATCGTTGGCACGGCCAGTGCTATGGTTGGCGTCTGAGGTTCAATCTGGTACCATGCGTGCTATGGTTGGCGTGGGGGGCTCATAAACAGGAGGGCGATTGATGGGAGGATTCTTGCGCCTTGCCTGAACAGCTTCAGCGGCGGTTTGGCATCGGTAGCGTTGCGGCATTACTTTTGACCTTTCCTTAATAATGAAACGACCCACCCGGCAATCATACCAGCAACGATTAGGTGGACATAGGATGCTACTATTGCCAATGCTCCCCATAAAGCAATGTTTCTCGGACTATGGAACCAGTTTCCGCCATCGGATAACGCCGCAGCCCCAATTGAAAGCAGCAAAAAGCCTATCTCCACAAACGTCATGAACGTGACTCTGCTGGTTTTCTGCCCTGCACATCTCAACAGCATCAAAGCCATTTTGTATGGAAGGGCTAGATTCCAGAGTATCTTTAGACTGAAGAGGCCGAGCAAAATATATAGAATTGGGGTTATCATTGCGTTTTGAGCTGGCGCTGACGAAATATCCCTCTCCAAACATCGACACCCTGGGGCCACTGAACAGATGAGGCGGGCACCTCGTCGGTAATGTAGTTTCCGAAAGGCACTTTGGAACCCTCAATCTTGAAGAATGGGAATTCGCTCTGTAAGTATCCCTTCGGGCCGGGAAGCCCTGTCATCAGAAAATTGAGCTGAGTGGGACCGCCCACCTGCACCCATCGCCCGGGATTGAGGTCCGGTGTGATACCTGCATCAGCCCACGATGTGACCTGCACCATCTGGGAACCTCCCCCTGTGGACAGGCTCGCAGATCCGGCTCGATAAAGGCTGACGGCTCCTTGGTATAGACCTGCGACTTGTATCCCGTTCTCGACCAGATTGAAAGCGCCGTAGATGGACGGATTGTTAGCAAAGTTCTGGACGCTCTGACTTATGTTGCCTGGCAATTGTGCAAGAGCACCGGGAATCTGCGGCACCGTGCTCAGCGGGTCATTGATCAGAGCCGTGGTGCCGAAGGCGAAGTCTGCTGGCAGTCGCAACGTGTTGGCCAGGAACGCCTGTCCTCCCGTGTAGGTGCTAATCTCCTGATTAGCTTGTGCCATCCCTTCGCGGGCCTGGCCGAACACGGAAGGAATGGAACCTACCCCTTGCAGAACCGATCCCGCCGCACCAGAGAAGGACGCGTCAAAGAAGCTGCCAACGCTGTTTACGTCGATGCTTCGAGAATGTTCCACCCATTGTTTGCCCAACCTTCCATCCGCATCCCAGTTGTAACCGACAGGGTTCCCCCGGCAGAAGCTGTACCCATTGTCGCTCGCATCGTGTCCGAGCGGATCAAACGCAATAAATCGCCCGCTCACCGGGTCAAGCCAGTTACCGCCAGCCCACACCATGCCAATGGACTCGACGGCACGATTTCGCCACGCGTACTCCACGCCCAACCCGCCGCCTCCTCCGACAGCCGGCGCTCGGTATCCCGGCACGCCACCATAGGCGCTCACCCGGTTGCTGTTCCAGGACACCGATACCCCTCTCACAGTCGCCAGCACATTCCCAAGCGCATCCGCCACCACCGGAGAGAAGGTCGCTCCCGACGCCACCGCCTCAAAACCGCCCGTGCCGTTCTGCCCGCCATACCGGCCGTCAAGGTCCGGCCCCATGAGCTTCCAAGTGGCCTTGCCGTTCTCGTTCACCCCAAGCTCCAGGAACTCAACGGCCGGGTCGAAGTAATGGTCCGTCACCAACGGCGAATTCGTCAGCGCGATATTGTTGGTGACTGCGATTTCGGTCGTCCTGAGCCGCCTGCCCAGAGCATCATAGGCCACGGTAAAATTACGGCCGCTTTGCGTGCTGTCCCGTTCGGTCACTTTGTAAAGCCGCCCGCGCCCGTCCCACGCCAGCGTCTGGACCAGATTGGTTGTCCCGTTCGGCTTGCGCCAGATCCGTTGCGTCAGGTTGCCGTTGCCGTCCTGCACATTGGTCACGGTAATCGAGCCGATGTTATTGGTAAACCACAAGGTCGCATTCGTTGTGAACATCCCGCTCGTATGCACCGCCTTGGCATCCACCCGGTGCGCCCCCGCCGTCAATTCCATCGTTGCCCGCCACTGGTAAGGCCAAAGCTGGTTCGTCGAGCCCACGACCGCGAAGGACAGTGGTACATTGTCGAGCGTCAGGCTCACATTCGCCAGTCCATTGAGCTTGCCGTAAGCCGTCTGGCGCGTAAAACTGTTCGTCTCTGTGCCAATCCGCGAGAAGGCATCTTTCACGCCCGACCAGATGAATGAATTCGCAGTCTGGCCGATCTTCGTCAGCACTCCGGGACCGCCACCCGTGCCGTTGTCGAAGCTATAAATGTTCGTCAAGCGTTTGGTCGAATCGAGGTTGAGCCGTTCCTCGGTCAAACGCCGATTCAGATCGCCGTAGAAGTAGGCGCGTGAATCAGTGAATCATACGAGTCCATTTTATAACGCCCTCCGCCCAAAGCCGAGTCCGTTGCGGTCAACGCGGAGGCTGACACCGTTGCTGCTGCTTGCGCCGCCGCCAGCCGTGCCGCCCGCGCCGCTGCCAGCCATTCACGCCGAGCCGTTTCCTCCGCTTCGCTGATCGGCCCCATTGCCGCCAACGTGAGGTAGTTCGAGCAGTAGCTGGCGATTTCCAACTCGGAACCCAGACCGAACCCCTGGACCACTTGCCGGTGAAATCTCTGCATGCCGGTGAAGGTGGATAGTTCCTCGATTTGGCCCGAGGCAACTTCGCCGCCTGTCAAACTGCTCCCCACCACCAGGCTCGTGAACGGCAGCACATTGCCGGGCAGAGCGGCCAACCCGTTGCCAGCCGCGACCCGCTGGCCATCCAGAAGCAGCACGCTGTTTGTCTCGCCATAACCCACTACCACGCAATGCCAGACCCCAGCCTGGAACGAGACGGGCGCACTCACGCAAACAGCCGGGCCGCTCTCCGTCTGGCACACCAGGGCCAGGTCATTCCCGTTCTCGGTTATCGCAAGACTCCACCAAACCGCGCTCGCGGCGGCATTGGTGGAAACCAACGTCAATAGCCGCGCCACACTTCCCGGCCCGCCGCCTTGCCCCGTGGACGCGCTGCTCCAAGTCGGCATAATGATAGAGTTCATAATTGAAATCACCAGGTCAGGTTAAGCTGGAGTTGAAAGATGATGCAGTGATCGGCGCGCGAGTTGTTGGCCGGATCCCAGATGACCTGGAGATCGGGCTGGATGGAAGCCATCGGGGTGAGCTGGAGGACGTAGGTTGTTTCAAAACCATATTCGTTGTTGTGGACCACCGGCTGCATCAGCGCCGATGGCTGGCTCCAGATGAAGGCGATGCCCAGATAATCGTTGCTGAGCCTGGGAACCAAGCCCGCATACTTCAGCGGAGCCTGCATGGCCAGACCGGTGGCAATCTGCGCTGCGGCACCGTCCAGCGTCACCCGGGAGCCGCCGAAGCCGAAGCGGCCGAAGTAGCCGAATGGCGAGTGCTTTCCAAGTTGCTGCTGGACGTTGAAGCCCAGGCCGGCCTGGGTCTGCCCACCAACCGTAGCGACGAAGGGCTGGATTCGGTAGGCGCCGGGGCCGAGGCCAAACAAGTTCTTCGGTGTCACCCCCAGCTCCAGCAGGTAGGACCAGTTATCGAAACTCAAGTTGTCAAAGGGCGAGTAGCCGGAAAGCTGGTTGTTGGCGCCAGTGCCGAACAGGGCATACCAGAATTCGGATGGCTGCCATTGGAGGTTCAGACCTAAGTTGTTATACGACAAAGGCAGCACCGTGTGGTTGACCAGCGCGCTGTTGAGAAACTGACCCTGGCTATTGTTCGCATAGCTGTTGGCATCGATGTAGTTGCTCTGGTCCACCATCCCCGCAACGGCCACAAACCTCCCATCCAGCAGCGATTGCTGCCAGGCCAGTTCCGAGACCCAGATGCCATTGGGCCCGGACACGGTGCCAATGGGGTTTGCGATGGTGCCAAGGTTGCCCTGCGGTGACTGGGTGCGGCTCGCCGGGGAAAGGCCGAGCTGGACGTTGACTTCGGTGCTGATCCAGCCGGCGGGGCCGCCTTTGGGTTCTTCGAATGCAGCCCACTTTCCCAGAAAGGTCGCGGTATAGTATTCCAGCGCACTCGAGCCGGACGCCACACCCGCCATGCTGACCATGGTGAGGCTCTGGTAGAAGTTGTAGCGCAGGCCGACACCAGAAAGCCAATACTTGCCAGCCTGGCAACCCTGGCTGAGCGGGTCAGTGGAGAAAACAGCCCCAGGCTGGATAGCGGTATTGCCATACTCGTCAAGATTACCCAGGTAAGGCGTCAGGACCGGGGGCGTGGATGGGAACCATTGGAGCCCCTCCTGGCCCGCCTTGCTATCGAGGATGCGCCGGCGAACTTCCTCGGCCAGCGGCGCGCCTCTGGGCGCTGTGGGAATTTGCTGTTTCAAACCGACGGCGGCGGGTGGATGCAATGCAGAATCTACTTTATTGGTGGTGACATGAATGGAATTGCCGTGCCGGTCGATGAGCAGGAAGTGATGGGGTGGGGAGTTGGTTTGCCAATCTGAGGCGCGGGATGTGCTCTCGCCCGCGGCCAGATTCCCCACGGCCAAAGCCATTACGACCGTAAAGCTCTGGAAGCCTCCCACGAAACCTTTCCAGCAATTGCTCAAGGTGTCATCGGGCTGTTTGTCACTGCGGGGGGCGCGTTCGTGTGCGTCACCAGAACTGCGACTCCAAGGCGGCCATCCGTATGCCACGGGTCGCCGCCGCCGTTCTTGCCTTCGAGTTGCTGATGAAAATTGTCCGCGTAATAAACTTCCCGCGTCTGCAGCGACTTCTGCAGTTCCGCCACAATTCTGTCCCGCTCGGCATCCACATCCGGGCCGATGTGATGCGTGATCTGTCCAGTCTTGTGACTCAGGCCCACACGCTCGTCAAAGGTCGCCGCACCAAACCAGACAGGCCGATCGTCCCGCAGTTTGTCCCAGCGCCAAAACCGGACGTGATGCCGCTGGCGTGGGCTATGGCCAACCGGCTGCTCGAAGGCGAGATCCTGCTTGCGGCCAAAGAGAAAGAGGTCGCTGACCGGGGCATCCTCATCCGGCCGGCGGAATACGGAGTCCATTGCGATGCGGACGCTGCTGCGAAACGTAATGGGGTCCGCTGGATACCAGGCGGCTGCCGTCATGGCGTGGATGACATCGGATTCCGAACCTGCCAAAGCAAGGTTCACCGGGTCGCCGGGAATGCCGTTGGCGGTGTGAGTAATGCGGGGTCCGTCGGATAAATCGGGATGACGTTTGGTATCCGTCCGCCAAACCAGCGGCACGATCAGGTAGGCGGCCACGAGGTAGATCAGCAGCAGACCGCCCACCAGAAGCAGAAGCCTCCGCGGCCAGCCGTCAGGGGGTCTTGACGCTGGTTGATTGAGCGGGTTCTGGACATCAGGATTCATAGAGCTTGAAACATCGCGACGAAGTAGATGGTGAGTTCACCCGACTGCTGGCTTGTGGTCTCGACATGGCTAGAAACTCACGCCCACCGCCAAGACGACCGTTGGGTCGGTCCAGCCCAGGTTGAAGACGTAGGTTGTGAAATCCACCTTCTTGTAGCTAAGCCCGACCAGGATGCCGCGCTGAATGTCGAGGTTCGTGTGATATAGCCTGGTGCGCTGCACCGCCTCGATGAGGCGGGCTTTGCCGCTGCGCTCGGTCAGGAAGTTCATAACGTATAACGTGTTAGTGTCCGACTGCATTCGTCTCGGGCGCCGGCATCTGCCAGCCGCCGCCCAGCGCTTTGTAGAGTTGGACCACTGCGATCAATTCGCTGGCTTGGGCTTGGGCCAGCGCGCGCTGGGTCGGGTAGAGCTCCTGCTGAGCCTGGAGAACCTCGTAGTAGCTCGACTTTCCATTCACGTAACGCTCGGTGGCGATCTGAACCGACGAGGCCAAAGCGGCCACCGCTTGCTCGTCGTAAACCCGAGTTTCACCCAACTTCTGCCGCGAGATCAGGGCGGTGGAGACTTCCTGAAGGGCGGTCAGCACGCTCTGTTCGTATGCGGCCTTCGCTTCGTCGAATTGTGCCTTGGCGGCGCGATACTGGGCGCGGATCTGGCCTCCCTGGAAAATAGGGCCGGCCAGGGTGGCGCCGACGTTCCACGCGTTGGCCGAACCCGCGGTGAAGGTGGAGAGTTCGGGGCTCACTTTGCCCAGAAACGTGGTCAGGCCGATTTGCGGAAAGAAATTAGCGAAGCTTGCGCCGATGTTCGCATTGGCGGCAATGAGAGACTGCTCGGAAGCGAGCACGTCGGGCCGGCGCTGAAGCAGCGCGCTGGGCAGCCCAGCCGGAATGTCCGGCTCCAGTTGCGCCCGCTTCAGCGTGGTGTCGCGTCGGATGGGGCCGGGCTGGCGGCCCAGCAGGACGTTGAGCTGGTTCTCGGTAGTGGCGATTTGAAGCTCGATCTGCGGGATGACTGCTGCCGCATTAGCCAGAGCAGCAGCAGCCCGGTCCGTTTCAAGTCGAGAAGAGACTCCATTGATCCGTTTCTCGTTGAAAATGCGGTAGGTGCCGCTGTAGGCATTGGTGGCTGCTTGTTGAATCTGCAGTTCCTGATCGAAATCGAGGAGCTGGAAATAAGCAGTCGCGACCTCGCCCACCAGAGTGATGGTGATGCCGCGGCGGGCTTCATCCGTCGCCAGGTACTGAGCGCGCGCCGCCTGGCTCAAGCGGCGGATACGACCCCAAATGTCGATTTCCCATGCGGCATTGAGATACGTCATCGCGGAGCTCTCCGTTGCGCCGTTTAGCGGGGCGGGAGAGTTGAAGGCCGCATTGCGGCCGTAGCCAACCGCGCCCGAGTAACCAATCTGCGGAAAAAGCGGCGCGCGGGCCACAATCGCCTGCTGCCGGGCCTGTTCAACCCGTGCCACAGCCCGTTTGAGATCGTAGTTGTTCGTCACCGCCGTATGAATCAGATCTTGCAGAATCGGATCCTTGAACACCTGCCACCAAGGCAGGTCACCAAAACAGTTGGTCGTCTCGCTCGCAGCGAACCGGTAGTTCACCGGCGAATCCACGGTCGGCCGTTTGTAATTCGGACCCAAGGCGCAACCTGCCAGGAGAGTGACAAATGACAGGGCAATGACGAATGACGAATGATGAATGATGAAACTTGGCTTGTTCATGCTCAATGCTCTCCTTGCACTGCTCCGCCAGCCGATGGTGTCGCTTCGCTGGGCTTCGCCGGTTCGGGTTTTCCTCCGCTGATTCTCTCGACCACGTAGAACGCAACCGGAATGAGGAAGATCGCGATGAAACTCGCCGCGCCCATGCCGCCGATGACCGCGAAGCCCATGACCTGCCGGGATAGGGCGCCGGCACCGCTCGCCTTGGCCAGCGGAATGCAGCCAAGGATGAATGCGAAGCTCGTCATCAGGATTGGCCGCAGCCGCAGCTTGGCCCCCTCAAGCGTTGCCTCAATGAGCGGTTTGCCCTGATCGTAACTCATCTTGGTAAACTCCACGATGAGAATTGCGTTCTTGGCCGCCAGACCAATCAGCATGACCAGACCAATCTGCGCATAGACGTTGTTTTCATAGTGACCGACCATCAGAGCCGCAAAGGCGCCAAAGACGGCCACCGGCGTGCTCAGCAGCACGCTGAAGGGAAGGCTCCAGCTTTCGTATTGGGCGGCGAGAATCAGAAACACGCAAACGAGCGAGAAGCCGAAGATTACCATCGGCGAGACCCCTTGCTGGGCCTTCTTTTCCTGGAAGCTCATGCCGAGATAATCGTAGCCCATGCCCGAAGGCATCGTTTCCGCAAACACTTCCTCCAATGCCTTCATCGCCTGTGCCGAGCTGACGCCGGGTTTGGCCGAGGCGTTGATCTGAGCCGATTCGTGGAGATTGTACCGCATGGTGAACTCGGGTCCCATCATGTTGGTGACGCTGGTGATCGCCGCCAACGGAACCATGTTGGAAGCACTGTTCAACACGTAAAACTGGCCAAGATTTTCCGCCTGGGTGCGATAGTCGCCCTCCGCCTGCACATAAACTTGCCACTGGCGACCAAAGCGGTTGAAGTAGTTCACAAACGCGCCGCCCATGAAGCATTGCATCGTCTGGTAAACGGCATCGAGCCGGACGCCCTGCTGAAGCACCTGGTCGCGGTCCACGTTCACAAATACCTGCGGCACGGACAACAGCGCGGTGGTGAAAACGCTGGCCAACTCCGGGCGTTTCTGTGCGGCGGCCAAAAAGATCTTTAGATTGGGGGCCAGGAATTCGATCCCTTTGCCCGAGCGATCCTCTAGAACGAAAGTGACGCCGCCGGAGGTGCCGACGCCCGGAATGGCAGGCGGCGGAAAGGAAAAGCCAACCGCGCCCGGAATCTTGGCAAACTCCCGATTCAGATGCTCCTTGATGGCGGTGTATTGTTCTTCGGGCTTCTTGCGGTCGCCCCAGTTTTCAAACGTGATGAAGAAGAAACCGCTGTAGGTGTTGTTGACACCGCTCAACATGCTGAAGCCAATGACGGACGTGTAATACTTAATGCCCGGCGTCTTCTTGAGGATTTCCTCCGCCTGCCGCACCACATCGTCGGTGCGCTGCAAGGATGCAGCATTGGGAAGTTGGACCCCGGCGAAAACGTAGCCCTGGTCCTCATCCGGGAGAAAGCCCGTCGGTATGGACTTGCCCAGGAATCCGGCCAACACTGCCGCGCCCGCCAACAGCAGAAGCGCAAAGGCGCTCTTGTGAATCAAAAACCGGCAGACACCCACATAACCGTCGGTGACGCGACCGAATACACGGTTGAACCAATCGAAAAACATCTGCAGCGGACCCTTGCTCTTCTTCTTCGGCCTCAGCAACAGGGCCGATAGCGCGGGCGACAGTGTCAACGCGTTGAAGGCCGAGATGACCACCGACACGGCAATCGTCACCGCAAACTGCTGATACAGCCGGCCGGTGATTCCCGGAATGAACGCCGTCGGGATGAAGACCGCCGACAGAATGATCGCAATCGCCACCACCGGGCCCGAGACCTCCGTCATGCCCTTGAGTGCCGCCTCCTTGGGCGATAACCCTTGCTCGATGTGATGCTCCACAATCTCGACGACGACAATCGCGTCATCCACCACCAGGCCGATGGCCAGCACCAGGCCGAAGAGCGAGAGCGTGTTGATCGAAAAGCCGAAAAGCGGAAACAGGGCGAATGTGCCGATGAGCGAAACCGGCACCGCCAGCAGCGGAATGAGAGTCGCGCGCCAGCCTTGCAGGAAGATGAACACCACAATGATAACCAGCACAATCGCCTCCACAAGCGTGTGCTCGATTTCCTTCATCCCTTCGGTGACCGCCAGCGTCGTGTCCAGCGAGACCACGTAATCCACGTCCGGCGGAAAGCTCTCCTTCAGTTTCGCCATCAGCGCACGGGCGTCGGCGGCCGCCTCCACGGCGTTCGAATCGGGCAGTTGATAAAGAGCGACGAGCGCAGAGGGCTTGCCGTTCAGGCGCGAACTCATGCTATAGTTCTGCGCGCCAAGCTCGATGCGGGCCACGTCCTTGACACGCACAATCGCCCCGCCCGCGGCGGCCCGAAGGACGATTTCGCCGAATTGCTCGGGCGTCTCGAGCCGGCCCTGCGAACGGACCGCGTAGGTGAACTCCTGTCCTTTGGGCACCGGCTCCCCACCAATTTGGCCCGCCGGATTCACGGCGTTCTGCGTCTGGATGGCATTGATGATTTCCGGCACCGTGATGCCCATCTGGGCCAGCCGGTCGGGCCGAACCCAAAGACGAATGGAATACTGCCCGGCGCCAAATACCTGAACGCTGGCGATACCCGGCACACGGGTCATCTGGTCGTTGATATTAATGTAGGAATAGTTAGCCAGAAAAATGCCGTCGTAAGTGTTGCTCGGTGAGTAGAGCGCAAACATGATCAGCGGCGAGGATGTGCATTTCTGGACGGTGACGCCCTGGTCGTTGACCGCGTTGGGCAACTGTGAATTGGCCTGCCCTTGCCGCATCTGCGCCAGGACTTGATCGGTGTTCGGATCGGTCTTAATGTTGAAATCCACCGTCAGCTTCATCGAGCCGTTGTTGGCGTTGAGGGAATACATGTATTCCATGTTATCAACGCCTGACATCTGCTGCTCGATGGGCGTCGCCACGGACTGATCCACCGTCACGGCGTCGGCCCCGGGATACGTGGCGTTTATCTGTATCTGCGGGTCGGCAATGTTAGGAAACTGTGCAATCGGCAGGCTCGACATCGCCACGAGGCCGATGATCACCATCAGAATGGCGATCACCATCGAAACGATGGGGCGGTTGATGAAAAACTTGGCCATAGGTCAGGAAGTGCGGAGCGTGGAGTGCGGAATGCGGAATGGTCCTTTCGAGCGCATCTGGGTTCTGCTTAAGGCTTTTTCTGTCCCGCCTTGGCCCCGGTCCCCGAGGGAACCGCCGCCGGCCTTTCTCCAAACGGCACCGGGGTGACTACGGACCCGTCCCGCACCTTCTGCACGCCTTCGGCCACAACACGGTCGCCCGCGCTCACTTTTCCCTCGATTACCCACTGCGGCCCAACCTGTTCGCCAAGAGTTACGGAGCGGATGCTGACTTTGTTGTCCGCCCCCACGACCGCAATGAGACTGGTCCCTTGCATGTCCGTTACCGCCCGTTGCGGAACCAGCAGGGCGTTGGTCTCGGTGTTCAAATGCGCTCGCACGCGAACGAACATGCCAGGCAGAAGCAGGCCTTGCGCATTGGGGAACTCGCCCACCACCCGAACCGTGCCCGTCGTCACGTTCACCTGGTTGTTCGCGAACCGCACCTGCCCCTTCTGCGGGTAAACTGAGCCCGAGGCAAGCACCAACTCCAGGGAGGGGCCACGGTAATCACCCTTGCCGCCGCGGAGCGTCTTGCCCTCAGCCAGCATTCGCTCCCCTGTGAGGACCATCAACTGCTGGGACACTGAGAAATACACCCGGATCGGATTGATCTGCACCACGGTAGTAAGCGGGCCTGAACTCGGACCCAGGAGATCACCCACCTGGGCCTGGGCCAGGCCGGCCACCCCATCCAGCGGCGAGAGAATCGTCGTAAAACCCAGGTTGAGCGCCGCCTGCTCCACCGCTGCCTGGGCAGCTTCGACCTGGCCCTGAGCCATCGCTTCATTCTGAATGGCGTCGTCCAGTTCCTGCTTGCTGATCGCCTCCGACGCGGCCAGCGGCGTGTAGCGTTGCACATCGAGCGCGTACTTCTGCTTTTGAGCCTTGGCCTGGTCAAGTTGGGCCTTGGCCTTGGCCAGCGTCGCCTGAAATGGCGCCTTTTCAATCTGGAATAGCACCTGGCTGTTGGTAACGTCGCTGCCCTCCTGATAGTTGCGGCTGACCAGGTAGCCGCTGACCTGGGCGGAAATCGTCGCGTTGACCTCCCCTTCCAGCGTCCCCACCCAGTCGCGGTAAACCGGCACGTCCCTCTGCTCCACCGCAACCACTTGGACCTCCGGTGGCTTAGCCTCTACGGCCTGCTCCTTTTCCTTGCAGCCGCAAAGGGGTGCCAGCAAAGACAGAAACAAGGTAATCCCCCCAATTCGGCGAATCATGTTGTTAGTCATAACTTTAGTCATATCTAGCGTGCGCTGAACGACAGCAGCAGAACAGAGAGAGTCGGACAAAGCACCTGGTGCCTAGATTGACCGCAACGGCTTCCCTCGTCAAGCAGGAGTTGCCAACCCGCACTTCTCTTGACGGGCCGTGAGGCAGGTCTCCGACCTGCCGGTCCACGGAGTCTCCGACTCCGTGCAGCGCCAAACGGCCCCGACCAAGATGTCTCCTATCGGAGCTTTTCTCAGACGCGGTGGCCGTCGTGCCCGGCAAGCCCGGCCTGAAAGGCACTCGTTCACGGCATCGAGCAACGGAGCGCGGACATAGAGCGCGGAAATTTTTGTCCGCGAGTTGGCGTTAGAGCCGGTGGTCTGATTCTCGTGAGCGCCATCGCACCGCCACCCCCCCCCCCTTTCGGATAGGCTCTAGCTGGGTCGATTTCGCCCCGTCATGGCTGTTCGAACCGCCCCCTGACACCCACCTGAAACCCGGATTTCATCCATACTACCTCCGTAGTACCTCCGTAGTGCCTCCGTTACACCTCCGTATCGCCTACGGAGGTGTAACGGAGGTGTAACGGAGGTGCAACGGAGGTGTAACGGAGGTGCAACGGAGGTGTAACGGAGGTGTAACGGAGGTGTAACGGAGGTGCAACGGAGGTGTAACGGAGGTGTAACGGAGGTGCAACGGAGGTGT
>JBAXTC010000170.1:0-12061 GCA_037130375.1 Verrucomicrobiota bacterium
AGTGTTAGCGCCGACTGCCGTCGGCGGCTACGATTTCTTGAAACCACCCTGGCGCTGGATGCCGCGAAAGCTTTCTGTTTGCATTTGTCGGCCGATGGACGCGGCCCCAGTGAGGCTGGCAGTTGGGCACTTCGGGCGACACACATGGCGTTGACAATATGTAGCCCATCGGCTACAGTATTTGGGTGATTGAGATTCGCAAAACCGAGATCTTCGCTCAATGGCTGGACAGCCTGCGCGACCTTCGAGCGAGGGCGCGCGTCCAAGCAAGACTCGAACGGCTCGCGGGGGGGAAATCCTGGAGATGTTGATCCCGTTGGCGAAGGTGTATCGGAGTTGCGAATTAACTACGGTCCCGGGTACCGGGTGTATTTCAAGCAGCGAGGGCGAGGGCTGATTATTCTGTTGGCCGGTGGGGATAAACGTGCCCAAGCGAAGGACATCAAGACGGCCTTGCGCCTCGCGCGTAATCTTTCGGAGTATTTGTTATGAGAAAAACTGTGACCACTCGCTATGATGTTGCCGAACACCTCAGGACCCCAGAGGAGATGGCGGCTTACCTGGAAGCGTGCCTCGAAGAGGCAGACGGGGATGCCGCATTCATTGCCAAAGCGCTCGGTGACATTGCTCGTGCCAGGGGGATGACGCAGGTTGCACGCGATGCGGGGATGTCTCGTGAAAGCCTCTACAAGGCGCTTTCCGGCAAGCGGAGTCCTGGCTTTGATACGATCCTCAAAGTGATCGAGGCGCTTGGGCTGAGGTTACATGCCGAGGTCGGTAAAGGCTGACCGAAGCGCCCAACTTTTCGGTGGAGCCACTGGCTTTTGCGGGCCGGCTTGGGTTGCGCAACTTGGTTCTCTTTCTGATCATCGTGGGACTGGGTTGGGTCGGGGGCTTTGTTGGGCAGAAAAGGACGGATAGAACATGAAATCGTTGCCGAACCAGATCACTATACACAACGCCGGATGGCGCACCCAGTTCCGCTTCGCGGGCAACGTCTGTTGGTCCGGCGTGTGAGAGTTCAATCGCTGGCCCCGGATTCACTGCGTTCCCTGCGCGCGACTCTCGCGCTGCAGCAAGCCCGCGTAGGATTCGCGGATGCGCTCGATCCAGGGCGACTGGCCCAACGGATGGCCATCCAGCGATATCACCTCCACGATCCCGAACGAGCTGAGTGAAAGAAACACACCCTGCGCCTGCCGGAGTTGGTCGGGGACGACGGTCGCTTCACGGATAGCCAGTCCGAGATCACGGCAGATTTCCAGCACCACGGCGCGGGTCACCCCGGCCAAAATGCCGCTGGCCAGCGGCGGCGTGCAGACCGCGTCTGGCTCGACCCAGAAGAAATTGCTGCTTGCGCCCTCGACCACGTAGCCGTCTGTATTCTGCAGCAGTGCCTCATCGGCGTGACCGGCGTCAGCTTCAGCGCGAGCGAGAACCTGCGGGAGCTTGTTCGCGGTTTTGAATTGGGCCAGCGCTTCATTCGCCGGCAGCCGGAAGGCCGAAATCACCACGCGCCACCGTGGCGGCCTTTGCAGGTCGATGGCGGGCGCCGGATGAGAAGACATCACCATAGTGGTCCGCGCGGCTCCCTTCGGCGAATAACCTTGCCGGCCAACGCCGCGCGAAACCGCCAGGCGCAGGAGCGAATCGGGCATCCGGTTTGTCGTGATCAGTCGCTCGCCCATAGCGCGCAGCTCCCTGGACTCGAACGGCAGCGGGATGTTAAGGAACGCCGCACCGCGCGCGAGTCGTTCCCAATGCTGCTCCCAGCGGAACGGGCTGCCGTTCAGCACTCGCATCGTTTCGAACAGCCCGTCGCCGTACTGGAAGCCTCGGTCGAAAACGGAGACGACGGCTTGTTCTTCCGGAACAAATTGGCCATTGAGGAAAACAATCATAGTGTTCAGTGCTCGCAGAACATAGGCAGAAACCCGCCAACCTTGCAAACCCAGCCGCAAAACGCTGTGGCAGTTTTATTGCCGTCTGCTGAATTCCCGCATACAGTATCACCAGATGAAACCCAAAGGCATGGTGTATCTGGTGGGCGCCGGCCCCGGCGATGCCGGGCTGTTAACGTTGCGCGGGGCGGAGTTGCTCGGCGTTGCGGACGTGGTGGTGTGGGACGCGCGGGTCAACCCGGAATTGCTGCGCCGGGCGCCCAAGTCAGCCGAGATCATCCACGACGGCAAGGGAGCCGCCGGGGCTGCCATGCCGCCAGCCGAATTAAACCAGTTGTTGATCGGCCGGGCGCGCGCGGGCAAGGCGGTAGTTCACCTTATGGGCGGGGATCCGTATCTCTTTGGGCGCGGGGCCGAGGAAGCAGAGCGTTTGGCAGACGCCGGCGTGCCTTTCGAGGTGGTGCCGGGAGTTTCCCCGCTCGTGGCGGCGCCCAATTTCGCGGGCGTGCCGGTCACCCATCGCGAGTTTGCCTCGCAGGTTACGCTGGTCGCCGGGTACGGAGATCCGTCGCAAAGAGATTCCGCCATTGATTGGGGGCAAGTCGCCAAGACCCCCGGCACCAAAATCATCGTGCTGGACGAGGATAACATCGGACAAATCGCCGAGGCACTGGCAGGCCACGGCCTTTCGGCCGCCACCCCGGTGGCAATGGCCGGTTGGGGAACTGGTGGCCATCAGCCATCAGCCGCCGGCACCCTCGGTACCATTGCCGAAGTTGCCGCGAAGGACAGAATCAGCTCGCCCGCCGTGGCCGTCATCGGCGATGTGGTGAAGCTCCGCGATAAGCTGAATTGGTTTGAGCGCCGGCCGCTTTTTGGACAACGCATCGTCGTGACACGCACGCGCGAGCAGTCGGGCCAAATTGCGCGACAGTTGCAGGAACGCGGCGCCGAGGTGCTGGAAATCCCGACGATCAAGATCGAGCCAACCACCCGCCGGGAAGACCTGGTGGACGCCCTGTTGGAACTCAATGCTTATGACTGGCTTGTCTTTACCAGCCCGAACGGCGTCACGACCTTCTTTGAGTCTTTCTTTCGTCACTTTCACGATATGCGCGACCTTGGCGGCGCGCGGCTTGCGGCAGTCGGACCGGCCACGGCTAACAAGCTCAAGGAACTCCACCTCCAGGTCGATTTGATGCCGGACGAAGCACTGGCTTCAAAAATCGCCGAGGCTTTCACCAAATTCGAGACCATCGAAAACCTGAGGATTTGCCTATTGCGCGCCGAGGTCGCGAACCGGGAATTGCCCGAGGCGCTCGAGGCCCTCGGCGCCATTGTGGATGACATCGCCTGCTACCAGACCGTGCCCGAAACTCAAGATACGACGGGTGCCGCGGCCAGCCTCGTGGCAAAGGGCGCGGATTGGGTGGTGTTCACAAGCGGTTCCACCGTGGAACATTTCCACGCGCGCTTTAATCTACCTGAATTGTTGAAGAAGTTTCCCCAGCTCAAAACGGCGACCATCGGTCCGGAAACCTCGAAGGCCCTCCTTGCGCTGGGATTGGTGCCGGCCATCGAAGCGAAAGTTCACACGGCGGAAGGATTGGTTGCCGCCTTGTCGGCTCGCTCGCATAAGCCATGACCATCGAGCAGCCGCTCTTGCCGCAACGGCGGAAACAGCAACTTGGATCGAGACGCCAGGTTCTGCAATTCGGGTGATTGCCCATAATGCAATAGCGCCGAAGAAATCAAACCAACTCTTCACTTTAGAACTGCTTCACCAAACCTGTTCACGCGTCACAGCACAATCTGCATGAAAAACCGATCACGAATTCAGTTCTGCCGGTCCCTGGCCGTCGCCCTTTGCGCCCTCAAAACCTTTGCTGCGGAGCCACTGCCTGCTCCCAGGATGACGTTTCTGGACAACGGCGAGGTTCGGATTGGCATGGATTTGGCTTTGGGAGGAGCCGTCACCTTTATCTCGAGCAAAGAGCATCCGGGCAACATCATCAACAGTGCGGACCTGGGCCGGCAAATCCAGATGTCTCATTACTCGGGCCCGTGGCCATTTGAAGTTCCTGGCAAAAAGCCCAGTCCGGCGTGGGCCGGTTTGGGCTGGAATCCAATTCAAACTGGCGATTGCTACGCCAACCCTTCGAAAATCATCACGCACCGCAACGACGGCAAAGAACTTTACATCAAATGCATTCCCATGCAATGGCCGCACAACAACGTTCCGGGTGACTGCTTCTTTGAGACCTGGACGACCCTGCAAGGCCCGGTCATTCGTATGCGCTACCGTTGCGCCAATCAGCGTTTGGACAAGACCGCCTACCGCCCTTGCCCCCAGGAATTGCCGGCCGTCTATACCATCTCCAAGTTGTGCCGGTTGATGTCCTACACCGGCAGCCGGCCTTTCACTCAGGACCAGAGCACCCAGGTCACCAATGACTGGCGTAAACCCTGGCCTTGGACGCGCTTCGTGGCTACTGAAGGCTGGGCTGCGCTGGTGGACAACGATGGCTGGGGCCTGGGCGTTTTCAAGTCCGATGGCGGCGAGTTTCATGGTGGCATTTATGGCGATGCCCGCTCAGACGACCCCAAGGACGGTTCGACTGCCTATGTTGCGCCCATCCACGTGGAGAACTTCGACCACAACATCGTTTACGAACATCGCACCGCATTTGTGGTCGGCAAGCTCGCGGACATTCGCCAACGTTTCAACGACATGGCCACCAAGACCCCGCCGGCATGGCTCTTTGCCAAAGATCGGCAGCATTGGACATTGCGCAATGCCACCGATCAGGGCTTCCCGCTGCAGGGCGAATGGCGGGTCGCCCTCGCGGGGGAGAAACCGCGCCTGGAAAGCCCCACTCAATGTTGGCGGGCCGAAAAGGCCCCGTTCATGGACATGGAGATTGCCTATGCCGGAAAGGCCACGACCGCGCGGGTCTGCTGGAAGCGTCTCGATGACGACCATTGGGACAGCCAGAAGAGCCTGGGCATCGAGCTGAATCCCGATGGTAAATTCCACAAGTACCATCTCGATCTGGCATCGTCGCCCGCATACCGCGATCTCATCATCGGCGTGGCGATCGAACCAGCGTCCGAACCGCGTCCGGGAGAAAGCATGGCCATCAAGTCGATAGTGCTGTCGGCAGGCAGGCCCTAACGCCAATGCCTTGCTGACGCACCTTTCGGGAACACGAACGCAAGCGTCGCTTCGGAGTGAGACATTAATCCGATGGGATACGACTCGATTGGAGGCGAGCGATATGGCACAGCACAGAGCGGCCAGTCCAATAGACCGCTCTTTGTCTTGCCGGGGGCAGGCTTATTCTCTTCGCCGATTCTGGGCAAACTTTCCATCCTGCCGTTCGCAGGTTTCTGAACCTCGCACGCCGACGTCCGGTGGACGGTTGGCTTGTGCCAGATACATCCCGACTAATCGAGAGCGATCCGCGGTCGCCTGCGGCGGCCGGAAGAGCCGTTCGATTCGGCTCAGAATTGTGCGTAGCCAGCGAATCATGTGGGAGCCATTAAAGCAGGGTTAACCCGCTAACGCAATGTTTTACCGCAACCCGGCTTGCAGCATAGGCAGCGACGGGCGTGGCAATAGGGTGAGGGAAAGGATGCGAAAAGTCCGCACACCCCCAAAATCTTGGGTTCATCCTGAAACGCTGCCTCGGCGATGGGGCCGTTCAGTCTCGTCGGCTCCGTGCCGCCAGGGCACCGATGAGCAGCCCGACACCGAAGGCAATTCCGATGGCTTGATAGGGATGCTTGCGGACGGTTTGATCGGCGGCCTTGGCAACGGCGGCGGTTTTCTCTTCCAGACGCTCGTAAAGCGCCTTGGCCTTCTCGACAGCCGTCTCGAGCTTGGCTCGAAGCGCCCGGCCCTTTTCCCCCTGCTCGCCCGCTGCGGCGCAGAGCAACTCTTCGCCTTCACGGACGACCGTTCCGAGCTCGCGCAGGGTCTTCTCGCTACCTACATGTTTTACTGCTTCCATAAGACTTTTCCTTTCGTTAATTCAGTTAATTCATTGTCGCCCAGGTATCTCGTCTTTGCAACAACAACCGGAGCGTTTGCGCACCGTTCACCATTCCGTTTGCAATTCGGCATGGGTTCCCCGATTATGCCATTCATGATTATGCACAGATACTTGAATCAAATCCGCTTTTGCGCCATTGGCGTGCCCCTCTTGTTTTCTCTGGCCGGTGTGGCCCTGGCGGCCCCGGACGATTGGCCCCAATTTCGCGGTCCGAATCGCGATGACATTTCGCCTGATACCGGACTGCTGAAGGAGCTGCCGGCGGGTGGTCCGCCGCTTGCGTGGAAGGCGACTGGACTGGGGGCCGGTTATTCGACCGTGTCGGTTGTGGGTAATCGCATTTATACCATTGGCGAAAGCGGCGATTCCAGTGTCGTCATCGCGTTGAACGCGGCGGACGGCAAACAGGTTTGGACGGCGAAGCTCGGCAAGTCCGGCGCTCCGGGCATGCCCGCATTCGAGGGACCGCGCAGCACGCCTGCCGTCGAGGGCGACCTGCTCGTCGCCGTCGGCCAATGGGGCGACTTGATTTGCCTCGAAATTGCGTCGGGCAAGGAGCTTTGGCGCAAAGACTACATCAAAGACTTTGGCGGCAAGTGTCCGAACTGGGGTTTCTCCGAGTCCCCGCTTATCGACGGCAACAATGTGGTCATCACTCCCGGTGGCGCCGAAGGAGCGATTGTGGCGTTGGACAAGAAAACCGGCGCTGTTGTCTGGCGCAGCAAGGATTTCACTGAAGCGCCCCATTATTCCTCGATCATCATCGCGCAAATCGGCGGTGTGCGGCAATACATCCAGCTCACCGCGCAAAGCGTCGTCGGCGTGGCGGCGGCGGACGGCAAGGTGCTCTGGCGCGCGGTGCGCGCGGGTCGGACGGCGGTCATCCCGACGCCGATTTACAGCGACGGTTTTGTCTATGTGACATCGAGCTACGGCACCGGCTGCAACCTTTTCAAGATCACTGTGGCAGAGGGCAAGTTCACCGCCGAGGAGGTCTATGCGAACAAGGTTATGGCAAACCATCACGGCGGGGTCATCAAGGTCGGCGATTGCGTTTATGGCTACTCCGAAGGCAAAGGCTGGGTGTGCCAGGACTTCAAGACTGGCGAATCCAAATGGGAGGAAAAAGAGAAGCTCGGCAAAGGCTCGATCCTCTGTGCCGACGGCCATTTTTACCTGCGCACTGAGGACAAGGGCACGATCGCCTTTATCGATGCCTCGCCCGCCGGCTACCAGGAACATGGCCGCTTTGAACAGCCTGATCGCAGCAAGAACAAGGCCTGGCCGCACCCTGTCATCTGCGGCGGCAAGCTCTACCTGCGCGACCAGGACGCGCTGCTCTGCTACGACGTCAAAGCCAAGTAGGCGGCGAGGCGATCATTCGCCGTTGCGTTTGCCATTTTGCCAGAGGCTGAAGCCTTTGAGAATCGATCCGCCGATGAACTCGCGCAAGATCGAGTTGTCCGGGATCAAGTCCTCGCCAATCGGCAGAAACCACTGCAAGAAAGCCAGCAGCCGCTTGGCTTCGATATATTCCGGCGTTCCGAAGACGACCTGGCGCAGGAGCGGTTCGGCCACCAAGCGGATTGCTGAGAGCTCGTAAACCAGGGCGGAGTTGAATAGTTCATCGGCGTTTTCCTGATAAGGGAAGATGTGCTTTTTCTCGCCACGCCCGACTGACTCCCAGCGGGTGATGGTTTGCTGGGCGGAGTAGCCCCGGTCGCGAGCGTCGCGGATGATGCGTCGCAACAGTCGGGTATCGGTGGTGGAAATGCGGTTGTGCCGGTCGAGGTTCAATTGCGTGAGGCACGACACATAAATCCGGGTGGTTTGGCGTCGAGAGAGACCGGGGAGGAGGCCCGCGTTGAGTCCGTGGATTCCTTCCAGGATCACGAGTTGGCCTCGTTCGAGCTTCACGACCTCACCCGGCTCGCTCTGTCCGAGATGGAAGTTGAACTTCGGGAGTTGGATTTCTTCTCCCGCAACGAGCCGCGTCAGGTCGGCCAGCAGCCGCGCCGTATCCAGCGCTTCGAGCGATTCAAACTCGTATTGCCCTTTCTCATCCTTGGGGGTCTGATCGCGGTTCAAGAAATAGTTATCGAGTTCGAGGGCAAACGGTGAGATGCCTTGGGCCAGAAGCTGAACGCTCAGGCGTTTGGAAAAGGTGGTCTTGCCCGAAGACGACGGGCCGGCGACCAGGACGATGCGGGCTTCCTCGGAGCGCTCCATCACGAGGCTGGCAATTTCGGCAATTCGGTGTTCGTGGAGCGCTTCCGAGATCAGGATCAATTCGCTTACGCGCTTGGACTTGATGGCGTTGTTCAACGCGGCAACATTTTCGATGCCCAGCCGCACCAGCCAATTATTATACTCGCGGAAGGTCGCCAGCAGTTTCTTGGAATCAGGCAACGGCGGCAGCTCATTAGGAGCCTGGCGGCGGGGGAAGCGCAGGGCGAATCCATCGCCGATGGGTGCCAGGGCGAACCATCGCAAATAACTGGTGGATGGCACCATATATCCATGATGGTAATCGCACCGCCCGCCTAGTGTGTAGAGCCCCAGCGTGGCCTTGGCGCGGTAACTCAGGAGCTGGACCTTTTCGAGCTGATTTTTCGATTGGAAATAGTCAATCGCCTCTTGCAGGGGCACCACCTTGCGCTCGAACGGCAGGTCGGCTTTGACCAGTTCCTTCATCCGGGATTCGACCGCTGCGAGATCTTCCTTGGAGAGCGGCCCGCGGTTGATCACCGAACAATAGAAACCGCCCGAGGACATCGAGTGATCGATGGCGATGTCCGCGGTGGGAAAGATGTCCTCGAAGGCCGCCACAAGCAGGAACGTGACCGAGCGGCGGTAGATACCCGAGCCGTCCGGATCGGACATCTTGACCGGGCGGGCGCGCGAGTCCAACTCGATGGGATACGTCAGCTCGCGCAGCTCGCCGTTGACCACGGCGCCCACAATGGGATCGTGCGAATCCCATTCGGGCAGCACCTTGAAAAGGGAGCCGATAGGCGTGTTACGAGGCCCGCAGAGAATCCGACCGTCGGGGATATGAACTTCCACCGTCGTTCGCGGGGCAGCCGTTTGGTAAATTTCGTTCGAGGGCTTCATGACAGACCCGTATCAGCGAGTCAAGAGGAGGGGAGTCAACTTCACCGAGCAATCTTCACGGAGAGATGGAATAGGTATCGCGGCGCGCATCGCTCTTGCCGCAGAGCAGCTCCGCCAGAGAGTCCTTCAGTCATTCGAATGGAAGAGCCTGGCATCGCCAGGCTCTTCCGCCTCCAACCGAGAGTAATCTTACAGGCTGTCGCCAAAATCAGCTCGGAATTTGGCAACCAGCTTTTGCGGCCACGGTGTGGTGGGTTCGAGTTTGCCGCCGAAGAAGCGCAAGACCGGCGGTTCGTAGTAGAATTTAAGACCGCCAACCAGTTTGCGGTTCAGATACAACCAATGCAGCCGGTCGATGGCGTACTTGACCTGAGAGAGAGTGAACACGCGCCGAGGCATGGCCAGGCGGAGCAATTCAATATCTGCAAGCACATCCTTGCCATTGGCATCGCGCACGCTGGAGATGGTTCCACGTTCCATGCCGCGAACACCCGAAACCAGGAAAAACGCCGCAGCGAGCGCCCCGGCGGGATACTCGGTTTGCGGAACATGTGACAGGAACTGGCCGGCGTCGATATGAACTCCCAAACCACCAGGCGGTGTAATGACCGGCACGCCCAACTTGTCGAGCGTGTTGACCATGAATTTGATAAAGTTGGGCGATTGCGAAATGATGGTTTCGTCGAGGGTTTCAAACAAACCGATCGCCATGGCTTCCACTTCGCGAATCGACATGCCGCCGTAGGTGTAGAAACCTTCAAACAGCGGCACGAGGTCTCGCATTTTGTTGTTAATCTCGAGGTTATTGGTACAGATGCCGCCGCCTCGTGTGGAGCTGACCTTGCGACTCGAGAAGTAGGTCAGGTCCACCAAACCGATCATCGTATGCAGGATTTCCTTGATCGATTTATTCTTGAACTCCGCTTCGCGCTCCTTGATAAAATAGGCATTCTCGCCAATCAGGCTGGCGTCGAGCACAATCATAATGCCGTGTTTTTGCGCCACCTTTTTCACTTCGCGCATATTCGCGATGGAGAAGGGCTGGCCGCCAATGAGATTGGTTGATGCTTCCAAGCGAATAAACGCCACCTTGCTGGGGCCGTATTTCTTAATAAGCTCCTTCAGTTTCGAGACATCGAGGTTGCCCTTGAACGGATGGCTGCTCTTGGTCTTGAGCGCTTCGTCGGTGTAGATTTCGAAGATGGTGCCACCGTTGAGCTCGATGTGCGCTTTGGTGGTGGTGAAGTGGTAGTTCATGGGGACGATGTCACCCGGCTTGATGAACACCTTCGAGATAATATTCTCGGCGGCGCGGCCCTGATGCACCGGCAGGAAATACTTGCAATTGAACACCTCCTGAATGGCTTCTTCCAGCCGCATGTAACTTTGCGACCCGGCATAAGCGTCATCGGCGCGTAGCATGGAAGCCACCTGGTTGTCGCTCATCGCGTTGGTCCCGCTGTCGGTGAGCATGTCGAGGAAAACGGTCTTGGTCGTCAGCAGGAAGGTGTTGCAGCCCCCTTCGGTCATGGCCTTGAGGCGCTCTTCAATCGGAATCAGGTTCAGCTTCTGAACGATTCTCACCTTGTGCAATTCCAGGGGAACCTCTTCGCCGCTGAAGAATTTAACTTTGGAGCTCGGGATGGTTTTCATGTCAATATTAACACGTCTATTCAGTTACGTTTTGCTGTCACTAAGTGCTTCGCGATGCTCTGCGCAAACGAGCATTGCATTGCTTACAATTCAATGGCGGCAACCTTAGAACAGCCGCCGTTCCGGCGGCAAGAGCAATTTAACTCCTGCGGCAGATTGTTTCATTCAAGCTGGTTGGACATCTGGCCCTGCACGGAGTCAGAGACTCCGTGGACCGGCAGGTCGGAGACCTGCCCCACGGCCCGTCAAACGGAGCGCCGGCTTTAGCCGGCTTACATCGGACCTCCTGCCCCTGACGATCTTGCTGCTCGGTCGTCCAAAGCCGGCTCAAGCCGGCGCTCCATTCCTTCTGGGGCTGACAATAGCGGGACTGAAGACCCGAATCGTGCTGGCACCACGACTCATCCTTACCCCGCCTCTCCAGCCCTTTCCAGTCCCCAAACCCATCCTCCCATCCTCCCCCGCCGACGAATCAGCCGCAACTTCCGCAATGGGCGGGAGCTTTAATTCCAGCGCATGAGTCTGCCTTATTCGGGCCTCAAGAAATAGGCTTTTGTATTCCCGTGAACTTTCGGACACATCAATAGTTCAGCCTCGGTTTTCCAGACGTATTCCCCGTGCTGGCCTGCCGGCAGCGAGGTGATTTCCAGGGACGCTGTCAGCTCATAGGCAAGCACCACGTAGTGGGTGCCGAATCCAGTTTGTTCAAAAGCATTAGCGGGGTAAAAATGTTCAAACGCGCCCAGCAATCTGGCGTCCCGAATCTTCTGCTCCCGCCCGAGCTCAGCCAGCGATATTCTGCTGAACGCCGCCTCCAGGGTCTCGTTCTTCGTGATGCGTCCGCCGCAGACAAAGAAACAGCCCTTGGCCGGCTCGTTGCTCCGGCGCCCCAACAACACCCGCCCGCCGGGGGAACGAACAATGATATCGATGGCAGCCAGGGGCGCGAGTCGGATGACAGTTGCAAAGTCTTTGGGTTCGAGCTTTTGGCCGGGCTGTGGCTCTGTGTTCATCGTTCCCGGCCTTCCGAAGACTCATAGAGCTTCAGGATTGCCGCCGTGTTCAGCATCGCCTTGGGCACAAACGTGGTCACCTCCACGAATTCCGGCAGTTTGGAGCCGTCAGGGCTACGCTCGGAGCAATGGTCGTTGTCGCCCCACGGGCCAAGGCCATCGAGGGTCGGCACGGCGTCCCAGATGAGGTTGCCGTCGCTCAGGCCGCCACGCTCTTCGCAGTTGACCGGCAGGTTGAGATCGTCGCCAGCTTGTTTCCACAGCTTATAAAGCCCGTCGGTGGCCGGGTTGCGCGGCCAGGGGCGGGATTCAGTGAGAATCTCAA
>JBAXTC010000171.1:0-12044 GCA_037130375.1 Verrucomicrobiota bacterium
GTAGCGGTCTCCAAAACCGTTGGTTGGGGGTTCAAGTCCCTCCCGCCCTGCCAAATCCCGCCAAGCGGGATCGGAGAGGTGGCAGAGTGGTCTATTGCGGCGGTCTTGAAAACCGCTTCGGTTTAACCGCCGACGGGGGTTCGAATCCCTCCCTCTCCGCCAAACTAACTGGTTATGTTATTGTGAAAGATCTTATAATAATTTGCATCTGGGGCGCAGTTGTCGGAATTGTGTTTGCGTTTCTTTGGCGCAAGGGGTATTTGCGTCAATTGACGGATTATGTGCAGCAGACTCGCGAAGAGTTGCGCAAATGCACTTGGCCCACTTGGACCGAGTTGAAGGGTTCGACGGTGGTGGTGACCATTTCCATTGTGATCCTGGGTGGCTATATCGTCTTGGTAGATCAGGCGTTTTTCCGGATCTTCATGTTCTTTAAACTCTAGCATCATGCGAAGCCAGTGGTTTGTCATCCATACCTTGTCCGGCCAGGAGCAGAAGGTCAAAGAGAGCATTGAAAAGCGCATCAAGCCCGAAGAAATGGGCGATTTCATCAAAGAAGTTTTGGTGCCGATGGAAAAAGTCGTAGAGGTGCGAAACCAGAAGAAGACTGTTTCGACCCGCAAACTGTGGCCAGGCTATGTGTTCGTCGATATGGTCCTGCTCGACGAAGACAATCGGATCATTGAACAACCGTGGTATTTCATTAAAGAGACGCAGGGCGTGATTGGGTTCGTTGGCGGCGAGCCGCCCATGCCAACGCCATCGGATGAAGTCGAATTGATCAAGAAACAGATTTCGGCCTCGGAAGATCATGAAAAGCCGAAGGTTAGCTTTGAGATCGGCGAAACGGTCAAGATTAACAATGGTCCGTTCTTGAACTTCAGCGGGGTGATTGAAGAAGTTGAGCCGGATCGAGGCAAGCTGAAAGTGACCGTGAACATTTTTGGGCGGAATACTCCGGTGGAACTGGAGTATTGGCAGGTGGAGAAAGGTTAGATGATGAACGGAATATTGGAGTAATAGAGTATTGAGCGGATGTTTTTCCGCTCATCACTCCCTTACTCCAATACTCCATCACTCCAATTTGAGACTTATGGCAAAGAAGATTACTGGACAGATTAAATTGCAGATTCCGGCCGGTCAGGCTAATCCGGCACCGCCCGTCGGCCCGGCGCTCGGGCAGCACGGCGTTAATATCATGGCGTTTTGCAAAGATTTTAACGCCAAGACCAAAGACCAGCCGGGGATGGTGATACCGGTGGTCATTACGGTCTTTCAGGATAAATCATTCACGTTTATCACCAAGTCGCCGCCCGCGTCGATTCTGCTCAAAAAGGCCGCCGGCATCACGGCTGGTTCCAAAGAGCCCAACAAGGAAAAGGTCGGCAAGGTGACGCGTAAGCAAATTCTGGAGATCGTAAAGCTCAAAGGTAAAGATTTGAACTCCAGCTCGGAGGAAGCCGGTTTTCGCGTGGTCGCCGGCACCGCCCGCAGCATGGGCATCGACGTCATCGACTGAGATGTTACGGGGACAAAGACATACGCATTACGTTAAGAGTAAACCATAAACGAACCGCGGGAGAGTCTCGATAGTTTGGGGCTCGCTCAAACCGCAACCACAACAATGGCAAGCAAACGATATAGAAAAGCCCTCGAATTGGTGGATGGGAAGAAGTCCTATCCGCTCAAGTCCGCCGTCGAAGTTCTGGCGAAGTTTCCGAAAGCCAAGTTCAACGAAACCGTTGATCTTGCCTTCCGCCTTGGAGTTGATCCCAAACATTCCGACCAAATGGTCCGCGGTACCGTTCCGCTGCCCCACGGTAGTGGCAAGACCGTCCGCGTCCTCGTCTTTGCCAAGAGCGGCCCGGCCGCCGAGGCAGCCAAAGCCGGCGGGGCCGAATATGTCGGGTTCGAGGACATGATCAAGAAATGCCAGGAAGGATGGTCGGATTTTGACGTTGCCATCGCCACGCCTGAAGCCATGAGTGAAGTGCGCAAGTTGGGCAAGGTGCTGGGACCGCGCGGCCTGATGCCCAATCCCAAAACTGGCACCGTCACGGATGATACCGCGCGCGCAGTCAAAGAGGTCAAAGCGGGACGGGTCGAGTTCAAAACCGACAAGGCGGGCAATATCCATGTGCCGGTCGGAAAGATCAGTTTCAACGCCATGCAAATCGAAGAAAATGCCCGCGCCGTGATCGAGGCCATCACCAAAGCCAGGCCGCACAGCGTCAAGGGCATTTATATTCAGAGCTGCACTCTCTCCGCGACAATGAGTCCGCCCGTGCGGCTGGACTTGAAGGAGTTTGCGGTTTGAACGCATTGCCGATTCAACTTATCTAAACATTTAAATAATTTAACCAGGTAAGAAGCATGCGCCCAGAAAAGCAAAATCTAACCAAAGAGTATCTCGCCCGGCTCAACGCCGCCCCGTTTTTCATCGTGGTGAATTACAAGGGCATGAAGGTGGCGCACCTCACGGAGCTGCGCAAACGCCTTGGCAAAGCCGGCGCTGAAATTCACATAGTCAAGAACTCTGTCTTCCGGATCGCCGCCAAGGAAGCCGGCGTGGGCGATCTGAACGGCACCCTCACCGGCCAACTGGCAGTCGTAACCGGCCGGCGAGACATATCCACCGCCGCGAAAGTCGTCAAGATCTTTGGCGCCGAATTCGACCGGCTGAAAGTTCATTTCGGCTACCTGAACAATCAGCGGCTGGAACAGCCAGAGATTATGGTGCTGGCGGATTTGCCTTCAATGGAAGTCCTGCGCGGCACTTTGCTCGGTCTGTTTAACGCTCCGACCAGCAGTCTCGTCCGACTGCTGAACACGCCGGCCGGTCAGATGGCCCGGCTGTTGCAGGCCCGGGTTGATAAGCTCACCAAAGCCGCTCTCGAAGCCGCTCCCGAAGTCGCTCCCGAAGTCGCTCCCGAAGCCGTGGCCGCCCCGGCCTGAGTGGTTTCGGCCCGGTTAACTCATTTGACTCATTAAACGAAAACTTTTTAGCCCCGTTTTAGCCGATGGGGTTGGAATCAAACAAATAACAACGTAAATCGTCGATTTGCAGGCCGCGAACTCAATTTGCCCGTGGCCACGGGTGACGACGAGACGAAATGAAAGGTAACAATGGCTCTAGACAAAGCAAAAATCGTAGATGAACTTAGCAATGCGACGGTGATTGAAATCGCCGATCTGGTGAAGGAACTTGAATCCAAATGGGGCGTTTCTGCCGCCGCTCCGGTTGCGGCTGCTGCAGCCCCGGGCGCTGCAGCTCCGGTGGTGGAAGCTAAGACTTCCTTTGACGTCATTCTCGTGGCAGTGCTGCCCGACAAGAAAATTGCCGTCATTAAGGCGGTGCGCGAGGTCAAAGCTGGTCTCGGCCTGGCCGAAGCCAAGGCTCTGGTTGAAGGCGCGCCCAAGCTGGTGCTGGAAGGCGCCAACAAGGCCGATTCGGATGTGGCCAAGAAGAAGCTGGAAGATGCCGGCGGCAAAGTGGAAATAAAGTAAAAGCTCTGCGATCGGGGGCGGCGGTCCATGTCCGCCGTCCCTTCCTCACTTTTAGCAGAATAACGAAAGTCCTAGATTAGAAAGCAGAACATCAACGAAACCACCATCGGTGGTTTGAGTTACGGCAAGTTCGCTCTTGAGCGGAGCGCCCTTGCCTTCTGTCGTTTACCAGTAACCTACGGTCTGGCGCTGTTGCCAGTTTTTTATTAAAGGCCCAAATGTCATCGCGAGCAACTGAACGGATTAACTTCGGCAAGATCAAAGAGATCATCGCTCCGCCCAACCTGATCGAATTGCAAACTAATTCCTACAAGGACTTCCTCCAGGCGGAGATACCCGCCTCGAAACGGAAGATCCTGGGATTGCAGGCGGTGTTCGCCGAGGTCTTCCCCATCGAGAGCTACGATGGGAAATGCGTTCTTGATTTCCATTCCTACGAGATCGGCGACCCGAAGGTGGATTGGCTGGAATGCTTGCGCGAAGGTTTGACCTACGGCGCTCCGCTGTATGTTACCTTTATGCTGAAGGAGGAAAAGTCGGCTAAAGAAGAAAAGGTGTTTATGGGTGAATTGCCACTGATGACCCCGCAAGGCACGTTCGTCATCAATGGTGCCGAGCGGGTTATCGTCAGCCAGTTGCACCGCTCGCCCGGGCTGGCCTTTGAAGCCACGGCCCACCCCAACGGCAAGACGCTCCACTCCTTCCGGATCATTCCCGACCGCGGATCGTGGTATGAAGCGCAGTTCGACACCAGTGATCTGCTTTACGTTTATCTCGACCGCAAGAAGCGCCGCCGGAAATTCCTCGCGACTACCTTTTTCCGCGCGCTCACGTTTCTCGAGAGCGATAGCAAGAGCAAGGACGCTCAGGATAAGACCCGGGGCACGGATGAAGAGATTTTAAAGCTCTTTTATGAGGTTGAAGAATTCAGCGTCAAAGAGGCCGAAAAACGCGAAGACCTTCCGAACAAGGTGTTGATCGAAGATGCCACCGACCCTGAGAAGGGGTTGGTGGTGGCGCGCGCCTTCGAGCCCTTGTCCAAGGCGGTGGTCAAACAGATCGCCGAACTTGGTGTCAGCAAGATCAAAGTGGTCGATACCACGCTGGATGATGGGATCGTCATCAAGTGCATGAAGAAAGATCCCGCCAAGAACGAAGAAGAAGCGCTCAAGGATATCTATCGCCGCCTGCGCCCAGGCGATCCGCCGACCGCGGCCAACGCGCGCGCGCTCATCAAGCGGCTGTTTTTCGATCCGAAACGGTACGATCTGGGCCGCGTCGGCCGTTACAAGATCAACCAGAAGCTGGGTATCAAAGGCGGCGATTCCCGCATCCTGACCAAAGCCGATTTGGTGGCCGCCACCAAATACCTGCTGCGTCTGAAGAAGGGCGAGGGGAGCCTGGACGATATTGATCACCTTGGCAGCCGCCGGGTGCGCACCGTGGGCGAGTTGCTCGCCAACCAGTGCCGCGTTGGCCTGGCCCGCACCGAACGCCTCGTCAAGGAGCGCATGACGCTCTTCGATCAAGGCGTCGAATCCATGTCCCCGCAAAAGCTGATCAACCCGAAGGCTCTGTCGGCGGTTATCCGCGATTTCTTTGGCCGCAGCCAGCTCTCGCAGTTCATGGATCAGATTAACCCACTGGCTGAACTGACCCACAAACGGCGGTTGTCCGCACTCGGGCCAGGCGGTCTATCGCGCGACCGCGCGGGCTTCGAGGTCCGCGACGTCCATCCGTCGCACTATGGCCGAATCTGCCCGGTGGAAACGCCTGAAGGACCGAACATTGGTCTGATCGCCTCCCTGGCGACCTTTGCCCGCATCAACGATTTCGGTTTCCTCGAAACGCCATACCGCAAAGTCGAAAATGGGCGGGTCACACCCCATCTGGATTTCCTCACCGCCGACCGCGAGGAGGCCTACGTCATTGCCCAGGCCAACTCTCTGTTCAACGACAAGGGCCAATTCACCACCGACCGCGTCGTTTGCCGCGGCAAAGGCGACTTTATTGACGTCGAGCCGGCTCGGGTGGATTACATGGACGTTTCCCCGAAGCAGCTCGTGTCCGTGGCGGCGAGTCTTATTCCGTTTCTCGAACACGACGATGCCAACCGTGCGTTGATGGGCTCGAACATGCAACGGCAGGCCGTGCCATTGCTGGTCACCGAAGCTCCGCTCGTTGCCACCGGCTTGGAAGAACGTGTCGCGCGCGACTCGCGCGCCGTTATTGTGGCCGAAGAAGCCGGAAAGGTTGCTTCGGTTATCGGCAATCAGATTATCATTACCGAGGACGGCAAGCTGCCAGAGGGGAAGAAAAAGATTCGGCATGATCCCGCCAAAGGCATCTACCTCTATCAGGTGCGCAAGTTCATGCGTTCCAACGCCGCCACCTGCATCAACCAGAAAATCGTTGTCAAGAAGGGTGAGGCCGTCAAGAAGGGTCAGGTTATTGCCGACGGACCCTGCACCCAGGGAGGAGAATTGGCTCTCGGCCGCAACATCCTCGTCGCTTTCATGCCCTGGAACGGTTACAACTTCGAGGACGCCATCCTCGTCAGCGAGCGCATCGTCAAAGAAGACGTGTTCACCTCGATTCACATCGATGAATTTGAAGTTGGCGCTCGCGACACCAAGCTTGGCCCTGAAGAAATCACCCGTGACATCCCGAATCTGGGCGATGAAGCCCTCAAGAACCTGGGCCCCGACGGGGTCATCCGTG
This sequence comes from Verrucomicrobiota bacterium, assembly GCA_037130375.1. Taxonomy (GTDB): domain Bacteria; phylum Verrucomicrobiota; class Verrucomicrobiia; order Limisphaerales; family UBA8199; genus JAPLUA01. The sequence goes on from JBAXTC010000171.1 coordinate 6,229, forward strand.
TCGGCGCGGAAGTGAAACCGGGCGACATCCTGGTCGGCAAAATCACGCCCAAGAGCGAAACGGAACTTGCGCCGGAAGAGCGCCTGTTGCGCGCGATCTTTGGCGAGAAAGCCGCCGATGTGAAAGACACTTCGCTCAAGGTTCCGTCCGGCACCTATGGCATTGTGATGGACGTTAAGGTCTCCGCCAAGAAGGAGGTTGACCAAGACATCAAAGTCTCCGCCACCGAAGAAAAGCGGCACGCCAAAGAAGTCGAGGAAGAATACAAGAAGAAGATTGACGAGTTGCGCGAGCAACTGACGGAAGCGCTCAGCAACATTCTGTTGGGCGAAAAGATTCCCCTCGATGTAGTCAACAGCGAGACTGGCGAAATAATTATCCCTGCCAACCGCAAGATCACCAAGACGCTTTTGCGGAAGCTGGCGCAAGTCTACGACCGCATCGAGATCGATCCGTCGCCGATCCGCAACAAGATCAACGAAATCATCGGCAACTTTAAGAAGAAGTTCGATGACCTGCAGATGCAGTACGACGAAGAACTCGAGCGCGCCGAGTCCGGCGAGGGCGTCGAGAGCGGAGTCATCAAATCGGTGAAGGTCTATATCGCCTCGAAGCGCAAGCTCTCCGTGGGTGACAAAATGGCCGGCCGCCATGGTAACAAAGGTGTGGTCGCCAAGATTGTGGCCGAGGAAGACATGCCGTTCCTGGCGGATGGAAGCCCGGTGGATATCGTGCTGAACCCGCTCGGCGTGCCTTCGCGCATGAACGTCGGTCAGGTTCTCGAGACCCACTTGGGTTGGGCCGCGAAACTGCTCGGCCTGAGGTTTGCCACCCCCGTGTTCGATGGCATTAAAGAAAAGGAGATTCGCGGTTACTTGAAAGAGGCCAAGCTGCCCGAGCACGCCAAGACCAAGCTTATTGACGGTCGCACCGGCGAAGCCTTCGATCAGGAGATTGTGGTCGGGTTTATTTACATGATGAAGCTAGGCCATCTCGTCGCGGACAAGATTCATGCCCGCGCCGTCGGCCCGTATTCGCTCGTCACCCAGCAGCCGCTGGGTGGCAAGGCCCAATACGGCGGCCAGCGCTTCGGCGAAATGGAAGTCTGGGCCATGGAAGCTTACGGCGCTGCCTACACGCTGCAGGAATTGCTCACTGTCAAATCTGATGACGTCCAGGGACGCACCCGTATTTACGAGAGCATCGTGAAAGGCGACAATAGCCTCGAGGCTGGCATTCCGGAATCCTTCAACGTTTTGGTTAAGGAAATGCAGTCTCTGTGCCTCGACGTGAAGGTGGGTTATTCCAATCCAGTGGACCAGCCTCCCGAACCCATCCAAGCCCTCACGGCTGTCTAGCCACCATCGCACTAATAGTCCATCACTCCATTTTTTGAGCGTATGATTAGCACTAAAGAAAGCGCCCGAGAGTTGCTCGGTTTGGAAAAGGTCAACCAGGTGGAATACGTCGCGATTGCCGTGGCGTCGCCCGATGCCATCCGGTCCTGGTCCAAGGGGGAAGTCAAGAACCCCGAAACTATCAACTACCGCACGTTCAAGCCTGAAAAAGGCGGCTTGTTCTGTGAACGCATCTTCGGCCCCGTTAAAGACTGGGAATGCTCCTGCGGCAAGTATAAACGCATCAAGCATCGCGGGGTGGTCTGCGATCGGTGCGGCGTGGAAGTCACCCTCGCCCGCGTCCGCCGCGAGCGCATGGGCCATATCGAATTGGCTGTCCCCGTCTGCCATATTTGGTTCTTCAAATGCATGCCCTCCCGCATCGGCCTGGTCCTCGACGTGACCGCCCGGAATCTGGAGCGCGTCATTTACTACGAAGATTACATGGTCATTGATGCTGGCTCGACTCCGCTCAAGCAACACCAACTGTTGAGCGAGCATGAATATCGGGAAGCCAGGGAAACCTACGGCCCCGAGGCCTTCCAGGCCAAGATGGGTGCCGAAGCCGTGCGCGATGCCCTTAGCAAAGTCGATCTCGCAAAGCAGATCATCCATCTGCAAGGAGGTATGACCGAAACCAAGAGCAAGCAAATCCGCAAGAAGCTCGCCAAGCGAATCAAGCTGCTTCAAGGTTTGCAGTCCTCGAAAAGCCGGCCGGAATGGATGATCCTGACTGTCCTGCCCGTCATCCCGCCCGACCTGCGCCCGCTGGTCCCGCTTGAGGGCGGCCGCTTTGCCACGTCCGATCTCAACGATCTCTACCGTCGTGTCATCAACCGCAACAATCGGTTGAAGAACCTGCTCCAGCTCAAGACGCCTGAAGTCATCATCCGCAACGAAAAGCGCATGTTGCAGGAAGCCGTCGATGCGTTGTTCGACAACGGGCGGCATGGCCGCGCGGTGACCGGCGCCGGCAACCGCGCCCTGAAGTCCCTCAGCGACATGCTCAAGGGCAAGAGCGGGCGTTTCCGTCAGAACCTGCTCGGCAAGCGCGTTGATTACTCCGGCCGCTCCGTCATTGTGATCGGGCCGGAACTCAAGCTGCACCAGTGTGGTTTGCCCAAGAAAATGGCACTCGTGCTCTTTGAGCCGTTCATCATCCGCCGTTTGAAAGAACTCGGCCATGTGCATACTGTGCGTTCGGCCAAGAAACTCATCGAGCGGCAGACGACCGAAGTGTGGGACATCCTGGAAGAAGTCACTCGCGGTCACCCCGTGCTGCTCAACCGCGCCCCCACCTTGCACCGCTTGTCGGTCCAGGCCTTTGAACCCCAGCTCATCGAAGGCGAGGCCATTCGCATTCATCCGCTGGTCTGCACCGCCTACAACGCCGATTTTGACGGCGACCAAATGGCCGTGCATGTGCCCTTGTCTGTCGAGGCGCAGTTGGAAGCCCGCCTGCTTATGATGGCGCCCAACAACATCTTCAGCCCATCCAGCGGCCGGCCCATCATTACCCCGACCCAGGACATCACGCTCGGCTGCTTCTATCTCACAGCCGACCCACGGACGCCTCCGCCCACTAACCCGAACCAGTTGAAGCTGTTCGGCTCCAAAACTGAAGTCGTCTTCGCTCACGCTGACGGCGCCATCACCACCCACGAGCGCATTCGCCTGGCCAATCCTGACTTCGGCAAGAAAACTGAGTTGGGCGATTCCACGAAAAAGGTCATCGAGACCACCGTCGGTCGCGTTTTCTTCAGCGAAATCTGGCCGGACGAACTGGGCTTCACCAACAAGTCGGTCAAGAAGACCGAGCTCGGCGACATCATCTGGAAGTGCTACAAGATCTGCGGTCATGACAAGACGGTCGTCATGCTCGACAAGCTCAAAGAGCTCGGCTTCCGCGAAGCCACCCGCGCCGGCGTGTCCATTGGCATCGACGACATGATCATTCCGAAAGAAAAGGAACAGGAGATCGAGGACGCTCAAAAGAAGATCAAAGAAGTCGAGAAGCAGTATCGCAAGGGTGTCATCACTCCGGGCGAACGCTACAACAAGATCATCGACATCTGGACGCATTGCACCGACCAGATCGCCAACGTCATGCTCAAGACGCTCGACCACAACCAAGGCAAGAAGGAATACAACCCCGTGTCCCTAATGGTCGATTCCGGCGCGCGCGGCAACCGCCAGCAGGTGCGCCAGCTCGCCGGCGTCCGCGGCCTCATGGCCAAGCCTTCCGGCGACATCATCGAGAAGCCGATTCTCTCCAACTTCCGCGAGGGCCTCACGGTGCTCGAATACTTTATCTCCACTCACGGTGCGCGCAAGGGCTTGGCCGACACTGCCCTCAAGACCGCCGACTCCGGCTACATGACCCGCAAGCTGGTTGATGTGGCTCAGGATGTCATCATCCGCGAAGAAGACTGCGGCACCACTAATGGCATTTGGGTTCAGGCCATCTATGAAGGCGAGGACAAAGTCGTCAAACTCAGCGACCGCCTCGTAGGCCGATTTTCCTGCGATGACGTCGCAAATCCGCAGAAGCCCAAGGAGCTGCTCCTCAAAGCCAACGAGGACATCGACGAGGTCAAAGCCCGGCTCGTCGATAGCGCAGATATCGAGAAAGTCAAAATCCGCTCCGTGCTGACTTGCGAAAGCAAGCACGGCGTGTGCAAGTACTGTTATGGCCGCAACCTGGCCACCGGCACCCTTGTCAAACTGGGCGAAGCCACCGGTATCATCGCCGCCCAATCCATCGGCGAACCCGGCACGCAGCTCACCATGCGTACCTTCCACATCGGTGGCACTGCCTCCGCTGTGTTCAAACAGCCTCAGATCAAGGCCAAGTTCGACGGCACCGTGCGCTACAACGAAATGCGCCTGGTCACCTTGGAAGACGGCAACAACATCGTCCTCAACAAGAATGGCACCGTCGCCATTCTCGCCGAAGACGGACGCGAACTGGAACAGCATAATGTCGTCATTGGCGCGGTCATCTCAGTCCCGGACGGCGGTAAGGTCAAGAAGGGCGATACCTTCGTCCAATGGGATCCCTACAACGTGCCGATTCTTTCCGAGAAAGCCGGCAAAGTGAAGTTCCACGACATCATCGAGGGCGTCACTATGAAACAGGAAATGGACGAAACCACCGGCCAGGAAGCCATGGTCATCATCGAGCACAAGGAAGATTTGCACCCGCAAATCATCATCCTCGATGATCAGAACGAGCCATTGGCCAATTACCCCATTCCTTCCGGGGCCCATATCGTTGTAGTCGAAGGCGACAAGATCGTCGCCGGCACCCTGATGGCCAAGACTCCGCGCAAGACATCCAAGACCAAAGACATCACCGGCGGTCTGCCGCGCGTTGCTGAACTCTTCGAAGCTCGCCGGCCCAAAGACGCCGCTGAGATATCGAAGATCGACGGCGTCGTCGATTTCGGTGCCAGCGTTCGCGGCAAGCGCTGCATTGTCATTAAAGACCAGCAGACCAAGGTGGAAGAGGAACACCTCATCCCCATCGGCAAGCATGTCATCGTGTTTAAGGGTGATTACGTCAAGAAAGGCCAGCAGCTCACCGAAGGTCCGATCGATCCGCATGAAATCCTCGACATCTGCGGCCCGCAAGAGCTCCAGGAGCACCTCGTCAACGAAGTGCAGGAAGTCTATCGCCTCCAGGGTGTCACCATCAACGACAAGCACGTCGAGACTATCGTCCGCCAGATGCTCCGCAAGGTTCGCATCACCGAGCCGGGCGATACCAGCTTCCTTTGGGGTGAGCAGGTGGACAAGCTCGACTTTGAAGATGAGAACTCACGCGTCGAGAAGGTCGGTGGCAAGCCGGCCGAAGCCCAACCTGTGCTGCTCGGCATCACCAAAGCCTCGCTGGAGACCGAGAGTTTCCTCAGCGCCGCCTCCTTCCAGGATACCACTCGTGTTCTGACGGAAGCGGCCACGCGCGCCCGCGTCGATTACCTGCGCGGCTTCAAGGAAAACGTCATCATGGGACACATTATCCCAGCCGGCACCGGCTTCGACCACCACCGCAAGGTGCGCCTCAAACCGCTGGTGGAACCTCAGGAAGAAGAAGAAGCGCCACCGCCTCTGAGCTTGACTGCCGATAATCCGCTCTTGGCATGAAAATAATCGGTTCGGCAATTCCGTAAGCTTCAGAACCCGCTACGGCTAGCCCCGACGGTCGTTGGTCATTCCTTCGACCCTCGCCACCCACCCAGCGTCGCGCTAGGCCAAATCTTGGCGGTGTTGTGTCCCGCTGGCGCGGGCTTACCGACGAGCAGCGCGCGGTATGGACTGCTGCTGCGCAGAAAATCCGCAGCCGGCCGTGGTAATTCAGGCTTGACAGGGTGGTTTCAAGAAATCGTAGCCGCCGACGGCAGTCGGCGCTAACACTCC
>JBAXTC010000172.1:0-12039 GCA_037130375.1 Verrucomicrobiota bacterium
GGGAAACAGGAACCGGTTTCGGCATGCCTCTCATGCGCCGATTGGTGACTCAATTCGGCGGGCGGGTCGAAGTCACCAGCCGCGAGGAAACATCAAGCCCTGATGACCACGGCACTGAGTTTAAGATATGGCTCAGGTCTGCCGCGGTTGAATGACTGTTATCACCTTCACCACCCGCTCTGTCACGCTGGAAGACTCTAAGCCAGGAGGGCTGCTCCACCTGCCTGTTCGCCGAGGAGGTTATCCGCCATCAGGCTGTTGGTTTCTCTGGCTCCGCGCTGACGGTCCCGCTCTCCACCGTCAGGAACCGCATGACGGTGTCCCCGTGCTTGAGCAGCTTCTTCTCGCGCCAACTCGGCGGCAGGCTCAGGGTATCGCGTTTCGTGTGACCCAGGACCAGCAGTCCGCCCTTGGCGAGCACGGGCGGCAAGTTCACTTCGTCCAACAGTCGCTGGGCGAAGGAAGTGGAGCGGCGTCCAACGTTTTTTTCACCGTAAGGCGGGTCGGCCAGCACCAGGTCGAACTCGGCTCCTGCGGCGACCAGTTGTCCCAGCGCCGCGAACACGTCCTGGACCCGCACCTGCAACGTTTCGGTCGGGAAGCCGGCAAGCTGGAGGTTTTGGCGCAGCACTTCGGCATGGCGCGACGATTTCTCGACGCACACGGCTGACACGGCGCCACGGCTGAGACATTCGAGGCTCAGCGCGCCGGTGCCGGCGAAGAGTTCGAGCACCCGCGCCCCTTCGACTCGGCCGCCCAGGCTGTTGAACACCGCTTGTTTCACCAGGTCCGGCGTCGGGCGTACGGCCAGGCCCTTGGGCACTTTCAAAATCCGGCGAGCGGCGTTTCCGCCTGTAATGCGCATGTCCAAGCTTAGACCTCGCCAGAGCATTTGGTAAGCACGAAACTGGCTGCCTCGAGATGATGAGAAATTCCACCGGCGAATCCGTTGGGGGGTCGAGGGTCTGCCCTTGAACAACGCCGGCAGAGACGCTATTTCTTGCAGATGAACACGGAATTTGCACCGATCTTCACAGGCCGGACGTGGGAGCAGGTTAGATTCATGATTTGGCTGCTTGCGGCTTGGCTTCCTTGGCACCTGGTGGCTGCTGCTGAAGTTTCCCCGGCTCGAAGCCGCTTGGGGATGAACTTGAGCGGAATCGTGGACTGGAACACGGAGCACCCGTTCGTTGATGTGTTTCGGCTTTCGCGGCAATGGATCAGCCAGAAGGAGGGTCAACCATGGGGCAAAGGTCCGCAACTTGACCTGGATGAACATGGCTGGATAAGGAAGCTTGGCCCGGAATGTTTTGCCGAGACACCCATTCTGACGGGCGGCCATGCGCCAGCCGGCGATTACGTTTGCCTCTTCGATGGGGAAGGGCAGATCGAGTTTGGGGCGAACAGCAAAGTTGTCGAAAGGGCTGCCGGGAGGCTGCTGGTAACCATCGATGGACGGAAGGCAGGCACCTTCCTTTCGGTTCGGAAGACCAACCCCGAAAACCCGGTTCGCAACATTCGCCTGATCATGCCGGGATCAGAAAAGAATTATCGCACTGCGCCGTTCTCCCCAGTTTTCCTGAATCGCTGGCGTGAATTTAACACCCTACGGTTTATGGACTGGATGGATACGAATGGCTCGAAACAGCGGGATTGGAGCGACCGCCCCCGGATGGACGATTCGACGTGGTCGGCCAAAGGCGTGCCTGTGGAAGTGATGGTGGACCTGTGCAATCGCCTCCAGGTGAACCCGTGGTTTTGTATGCCTCATAAGGCCAGCGACGATTACGTTCTCCGATTCGCCGAAACTGTGAAGCGGAATCTGGACCCTGGCCTCAAGGTCTATGTTGAGTATTCCAATGAGGTCTGGAACGGCATATTCGAGCAGCACCGGTATGCCGAGGAGCAGGCGAAGAAGCTCGGTCTTGGCCCGAAGGAACGGCCTTGGGAAGGAGCAGCCCAATTTCATGCCTGTCGGTCGGTTGAGATGTTCAAGATTTGGGAACATGCCTTTGGAGAGCGGAACCGGTTGGTGCGCGTAATTGCCTGGCAGGCCGCCGGCGGCTCTTATTGGACGGACAACCTGTTGTTGGCCCAGCAGGACACAGCCAAACACTGTGACGCTTTGGCGATCGCACCCTACATCTCTTTCATGCCCAGCCCGGATAGCAAGAATCTCAAGTCCGACGAAGTGGCCAAGTGGTCGCTGGAACAGGTGCTGGACCGGGTCGAGACCAATGCGCTACCCGAGTGTATCGGCTGGATGAAGACACAGAAGGCGGTGGCCGACAAGTATGGCCTCCAGCTCATCGGCTATGAAGCGGGGCAGCACCTGGTGGGGGTCGGGGGTGGTGAAAACAACGATGCCCTGACGAAGCTGCTTATTGCAGCCAATCATCATTCCCGCATGGGCGTCATCTACGCGAAGTATCTGGATGGCTGGCGGGAGTCGGGCGGCGGCCTGATGTGCCTCTTTTCCTCGGTCACGGCCAGCAGCAAATGGGGCTCCTGGGGACTGCTGGAAGGAGCAGATGAGATCGGATCACCGAAATTCGATTCGGCAACGAAATGGAACCGAGCCGAAATGCGTTGACCTTTCTGTTAGCTTAAGCGTTTCACTTTCCAACCGCTCGGCCCAATTGGTAGGGTAAGGTATGACAATGACGCCACATATTGAAAAGCACTTTACCGCCGGAGACGCCGTCCGCGATGTGGTCATCGGGATGTCTGACGGTTTGACTGTTCCTTTCGCGCTTGCGGCGGGGTTGACCGGCGCGATTTCCCAGACGCATCTGATCGTTACCGCCGGTTTTGCCGAGATTGCCGCCGGTTCGATCGCGATGGGGTTGGGCGGCTACCTGGCAGCCCGGGGTGATGCCGAGCATTACGCCCACGAGCAGGCTCGTGAGGAGGAAGAGATTATCACGATTCCGGAGGCGGAGGCGCAGGAGGTGCGTGACATCTTCCTGACCTACGGCCTTTCGGCCGAGGAGTGCGCGACGGTGGTTGAGTCTCTGCGGCAGCGCCCCAAAGATTGGGTGGAATTCATGATGCGCTTCGAGCTTGGCCTGGAGAAGCCCGAACCCAGCCGCGCCTGGAAAAGCGCCCTGACCATTGCCTTTGCTTACATTGTCGGTGGTATCATCCCGCTCAGCGCCTACTTGGTCCTCTCCAACGCCCAGAGCGCTCTCCGGCTTTCCGTGGCGGTTACGCTGGTTGCCCTCGCTCTCTTTGGCGGCATCAAGGGCCGATTTACCGGCGTGCCCATTCTACGGAGCGCGCTTCAGACGAGCATCATTGGGGGCATCGCCGCCGCGGCTGCCTTTGGTATTGCTCGATGGATTTCGTGATTCAGGCTTTAGATTGACCGCAATGTCCGTTGCCCAATCCCAATCCTGAAAGGATTAGATCGCTCAGCCCGGGGTTGCTCGCGGAGAGCTACCCCGGGTGGGCGATAAATTAGGGCCTCAACCCTGAATGGGTTGCATCGTTTGCGCCCGCTGGGCTTACGGTTGATTGAATCCGTCATGTCCGGCGGTTTCCTGACAGTCCTTCTGCTTTGCTTCTGCTTTGCTTTGGTTCGGGGTTTTTGGCAGACTGACGGTTTGTTTGATAAGGGAAATTCGAGTCCGTGAGCAAAGAATTCATCCGAATCGGTGGCGCCCGCGAGCATAACCTCAAGGATCTGACGCTGAATATTCCGCGCGACAAACTGGTGGTCATCACCGGCTTGAGCGGCTCGGGCAAGTCGTCTTTGGCGTTCGACACCATTTACGCGGAAGGCCAGCGCAAGTATGTCGAGTCCCTGTCCGCTTATGCGCGGCAATTCCTCGATCAGATGCAAAAGCCGGATGTCGATTTCATCGAGGGCCTGTCCCCCGCCATCGCCATCGAGCAACGCAGTTCCGGCTCCAGCCCGCGCTCCATCATTGCCACGACGACCGAGATCTATGATTACCTGCGGCTCCTCTACGCGCATATCGGCCAGTGCATGCCCGATTGGTGCGGCTTGGAGAGGGGGGAACCGTGATGCGTGATGCGTGATGCGTGATGCGTGATGCGTGATGCCACCCGTCAAACCGCAATCTCCTTTCCTCCCCGGCCTTTCCATCATGGACGTTTGCGGGCTTTCGGTGGGACGGGCGGACGATTTCTTTGCCCGCCTCAAGCTGACCGACTTTCAGGAGAAGATCGCCCATGACATCATCAAGGAAATCCGCGCTCGGCTGGGGTTTCTGAGGAACGTCGGGTTGGGCTATCTGACGCTCAACCGCGAGAGTGGCACGTTGAGCGGCGGCGAGGCGCAACGCATCCGCCTGGCGACCCAGATTGGCGCTGGTCTCGTGGGAGTCCTCTATATTCTTGACGAGCCCAGCATCGGCCTGCACCAGCGCGATAACGACCGCTTGCTGCGGACGCTGGAAGGATTGCGCGACCTGGGCAACTCGGTGCTCGTGGTTGAACACGATGCCGACACCATCCGACACGCCGACTATATCCTCGACCTTGGCCCCGGCGCCGGGGTGCGCGGAGGGGAGTTGGTTGCCGCCGGCACGCTGGCGGAAGTGCTGGCACATCCTCAGTCGCTTACGGCCAAATACCTGACTGGCGAACTCTCCATCGCCGTCCCCCGGCACCGGGTGAAACCGTCCCCTGAACGCGGCTGGCTGGAAGTGCTCGGGGCGCGAGAAAACAATTTAAAGAACATCGACGCCCGCATTCCGCTCGGCACGCTGACCTGTGTGACCGGCGTCAGCGGCTCCGGCAAGAGCACACTGGTGGACGATATTTTGCGCCGCGCGCTTTCCCGCAAGTTCTTTGGCTCGAAGGACCGTCCGGGCGCACATCGCGAGCTCAAGGGCTTCGAAAACCTCGACAAGGTGATTGTCATCGACCAGTCGCCCATTGGCCGCACCCCGCGCAGCAACCCGGCCACTTACACCGGCATGTTCAATCACATCCGCGACCTCTTTGCGCGCCTGCCAGCCGCCAAAATCCGCGGCTACGAATCTGGCCGGTTCAGCTTCAATGTCAAAGGCGGGCGCTGTGAGAAATGCCAGGGCGACGGCCTGATCAAGATTGAGATGCATTTCCTGCCGCCGGTGTACGTGACCTGCGAGGCGTGCAACGGCCGGCGCTACAACCGCGAGACGCTGGAAATCAATTACAAAGGCCAGAACATTGCCGACGTGCTCGATATGACCGTGGATGAGGCCGTTACGTTCTTTCGAGCCGTGCCGCAGATTTACGAGCCGCTGCTGACGCTGGCGGAAGTCGGCCTCGGTTATATTGGGTTGGGCCAGTCGGCGACCACGCTTAGCGGCGGCGAAGCCCAGCGCGTCAAACTCGCCGCGGAGTTGAGTCGCAGGTCAACCGGTCGCACACTCTACATTCTCGACGAGCCCACCACCGGTCTGCACTTCCATGACGTCGCCAAGCTGCTCGAGGTGTTGTTCAAACTCCGTGCCTCGGGCAACACGCTCTTGGTGATTGAGCACAATCTCGAGGTGATCAAAACGGCGGATTGGATCATTGATCTGGGGCCTGAAGGCGGCGACGCCGGCGGCCAGATAGTCGCGCAAGGCTCGCCGGAAACCGTCGCCCGGTGCGCGGGCAGCCACACCGGTCAATATCTCGCTTCCGCCCTCGCGCATACTTCCGCGGCATAGCCGCCTCGGCGGATAGCAAAAGAGGTTGATCTTTCCTTGAGCTGGCAGCGCTGTAAAGAAAGGTTTGAAAAGCTTTCCGACGCGGGTGATGTTACAGCCAACAGAAAGAATGTTTTATGCGAGAATCCGACAATGAAACAATGTCCAGTAACCTTACAATTATCGAGGAATTGACACGCCACAACGGTTCGGGTGTGACCCGGCGGGAGTTTCTGAAATGGGCCGCCGTTACCACGGCGGGAGCCACCACGACTGCGGGAACATGGGCAGCCGAGGACAAGAGCGAAATGCCGTATCGGACGCTGGGTAGAACGGGCGAGAAAGTCTCGGCCATCGGCCTGGGCGGTTACCACATTGGCGTGCCCAAAGACGAGCAAGAGGGCATCCGGATTACCCGGAGCGCGATCGACCAAGGGATCAATTTCATGGATAACTGCTGGGATTACCATGACGGCGGCAGCGAGATCCGGATGGGCAAAGCCCTGCGCGATGGCTACCGCCAGAAGGTATTCCTCATGACCAAGATCGATGGCCGGACCAAAGAGTCGGCTGCCCGCCAAATCGATGAATGCCTCCAGCGCCTGCAGACTGATCGCATCGATCTGATGCAGTTCCATGAGATCATCAGAATGGAAGATCCGGACCGCATCTTCGCGCCCGGTGGCGCGATGGAAGCCACGTTGGCAGCAAAGCAGGCCGGGAAGATTCGTTACATCGGTTTTACCGGACACAAAGATCCTTTGGTTCATCTGCGGATGCTGGAGGTTGCGGCTGCCCACAAATTCCGCTTCGACGCCGTGCAGATGCCGCTGAGCGTCATGGACGCTCATTTCCGCAGCTTCGAGCACCAGGTTCTGCCGGCGTTGGTAAAGGGGGAAATCGGAGTGCTTGGGATGAAGTCCATGTGCAGCGGAATCATTCTTAAAAGCAAAACCGTCCAGCCGACCGAGTGCCTGCACTATGCCATGAACCTGCCGACATCAACCGTGATCACCGGCATTGACCGAATGGAGCTGCTGGACCAGGCGCTGGCGGCAGCGCGCACGTTCAAACCCATGAACCACGAGGCCGTCTCGGCGTTGCTCGCCCGCACGGCCAAAGCCGCCGAGACCGGCGGGTATGAGCCCTTCAAGACCACTGCGGGGTTCGACGGGACAGCGCACCATCCACAGTGGTTAGGATGAGCGCCGGACTGCCCAGGGTAGCGCGCGGAGAGCTACCCGGGGTGGGCGATGGCTAGGGGCCTCAACCCTGAATGGGTTGGAGGGGTGTTGGGTTGGGGAACCCGGGGTAGCGCAAGTATGTCGAGTCCCTCTCCGCTTATGCGCGGCAATTCCTCGATCAGATGCAAAAGCCGGATGTCGATTTCATCGAGGGCCTGTCCCCCGCCATCGCCATCGAGCAACGCAGTTCCGGCTCCAGCCCGCGCTCCATCATTGCCACGACGACCGAGATCTATGATTACCTGCGGCTCCTCTACGCGCATATCGGCCAGTGCATGCCCGATTGGTGCGGCTTGGAGAGGGGGGAACCGTGATGCGTGATGCGTGATGCGTGATGCGTGATGCGTGATGCCACCCGTCAAACCGCAATCTCCTTTCCTCCCCGGCCTTTCCATCATGGACGTTTGCGGGCTTTCGGTGGGACGGGCGGACGATTTCTTTGCCCGCCTCAAGCTGACCGAATTTCAGGAGAAGATCGCCCACGACATCATCAAGCGGCGGCGAAGCCCAGCGCGTGAAACTCGCCGCGGAGTGTCGAAAGTTGTGTTGTGCCAGAGCCCTTTTGGCGCTAGGTTCGACCACTTGATTTAAGGCCCTTATGACGACACTAGCAGCAGCAGCAGCACCAGACCCGACCGGGAGTCTCGGGCGCGATTTCGCTACCGGCCGCGCATGGTCTGAAAACACACACAGCTTGGCCCTCCTGCTCGGCCTTGATGGCACCATTGTTGACCTGAACCAACAGATGGCGGATACCTTGGGGCAGCCCATCGAGGAATTGAAAGGAACGCTGCTCTGGCATCAACCAGCTTTTGCCAGCGGAGCTGAGTGGCAGGGGCCTTTCCAGAAGGTCCTGGAGGCGCGCAACGCCTTACGCCTGGATACCGAGTACGGTGGGCGGTGGTATGACACCTCTTTTACGCCTTGCCTGGACAGCTCCGGCAAAGCTATCGGGGTGTCGATCGTGGGTTGGGACATCACGGAGCGCAAACAGGCCGAAACGGCGTTACGGGAGAGCGAGGAGCGCCACCGTTCCCAAATCGAGAATCTGGTCAACGGTTTTGCTTACTGTCGAATGGATTACCTGGATGGCCGACCGCACGACTTTACCTACTTGAAAGTCAACCGGGCGTTCGAGGAGTTGAGCGGCATGAAGGACGTGGTGGGGAGAAAGGTTTCCGAGGTCATTCCCAACATTCGTGAAGTGGACCCTCAATTGCTGGAGGTTTGCGGAAGGGTGGCCCAAAAGGGTGTGCCGGAGCGATTTGAGATGCATCTCAAGACCTTGGACAGGTGGTTTTCGGTATCGGTGTCAGCCCGGAAAACGGCTATTTTGTCGCGATGTTTGACGTGATCACCGAGCGGAGGCGGCCAGAGCAGGAACTTCGCGTCGCAATAGCCCAGCTCAATCAGGCACAGGAAATTGCCAACATGGGCAGCTTCGTTTACGACATTGCCACCAACCATGTCTCAAGCTCGCCCCAGCTTGAGAAGATCCTCGGACTGGGCGTCGATCACGAGGAAACCCCCACCGCGTGGAATGAACTCCTTCATGCCGAAGATCGCAGCGCGGTGGAGGCCGCTTGGACGGACTGCGTCCAAAATGGAGTGCCGTTCGACATGGAATACCGGATCATTCGCCGCTCCGACGGGCAGACCCGCTGGCTGCGGGGCATCGGCAAAGCAGAAGCAGACCCCACCGGTAAGGTAGTTCGCGTCACCGCCGTAAATATCGACCGGACGGAGCAACGGAAGGCCGATTTGGCCTTGAGCGAAAGCGAAGAGCGGTATCGTCGGCTGTTCGAAGTCGAGTCGGATGCCATCGTGCTGGTGGATCGGGACACCAAAGCCATCGTTGATGCCAACCCTTCGGCGCTGAAGTCATACGGTTACAACCGGCAAGAATTTCTCCAACTTAAGATTAGCGACGTATCGGCTGAGCCGGAAAAGTCCAGCCAGGCTGTGAATGCCGGGCTGACCTTTGTTGCCCTGCGCTGGCATCGCAAGAAAGACGGATCGGTGTTTCCGGTTGAAATCTCTGGCGACTACTTTGAGGTCCACGGACAGAAACTGCAAGTTGCCGCCATTCGTGACATCACGGAGCGCATACGAGCGGAAGCGGCAGTGCGGGAGGGGGAAGCCAACCTGCGGGCGATTCTCGAAGCATCGCCGGTGGCCATGGCGGTCAACGACGAGCACGATATCATGACGTTTTTGAACCCGAAGTTCATCGAGACCTTCGGTTATGCCTTGGTGGACATTCCTACGGTGGCAGCCTGGTGGCCCCGGGCCTTCCCCGATCCAGCCTATCGGAGGCAAGTCGCTCATGAATGGCAGGCGGCGATAGAAAAGGCGCACCGGGAGGGCACCGCCTTGGATTCGGAGGATCACCGGGTGACTTGCAAAGACGGCACAGTCCGGGACATCCGCTTCAGCCTGGCACCCATGGGCACTTCGCAGGTGGTGATCCTCCATGATATCACGGAGCGAAAACAAGCGCAGGAGAAACTGCAGGAGAGCGAGAGCCGGCTGAAGCGGGCGCACCAGATTGCCCGGCTGGGCAACTGGGAATGGGATTTGATCACGAACCAACTTTATTGGGCCGATGAGAACTACCGCATTCACGGCATTGACCCGCAAGAAGTTGCACCGTCGTATGAAGCATTTCTTCAGGTCATCGATCCGGCGGAACGTGATTTCGTCAATAAAGCCGTGGCCGATGCGTTGGCAGGGAAAAGTCCATACGAGATCGACTATACCGCCATCAGGGCGGACAACGGAAAAAAATGTACCATTCACGCCCATGGCGAGGTGATCAAGGATGGTGCCGGGAAAGCCGTGAAGATGGTTGGCACGGTTCAGGACATCACCGAACGGAAGCAGACGGAAATCAAGCTGCGGGAGACGAACGACTACCTGGAAAACCTGATCAACCATGCCAATGCGCCGATCGTTGTCTGGGACCCGCAATTCCGCATCACGCGCTTCAACCACGCCTTTGAGTCTCTGACCGGGCGCAGCGAGGCAGAGGTGCGGGGGCAATCGCTGGAACTGCTTTTCCCGCCTGCGCTCGTCGAGAGCTCGATAGCATTGATTCTGGGGACGTTAAGCGGCGAACGATGGGAAGTCGTCGAGATCAAGATCCAGCATCGCGATGGTTCCGAGCGAACCGTGCTGTGGAACTCAGCCACGCTTTTTGCGACCGACGGACAGACGCCGCTGGCGACCATCGCCCAAGGCCAGGACATCACGGAGCGGAAGCGAATGGAAGAGGTGCTGCGCGAAAGTGAAGCCCGCCTGCGAGCCATCACCGACTCGGCCCAGGATGCCATCCTGATGATGAACCCGGAAGGCTGTATCTCGTATTGGAACCCGGCCGCCGAGCGCATCTTTGGGTACACGAGCGCGGAAGCCATCGGCCAGAACCTGCATTCGCTCCTGGCGCCCCCGCGTTATCACGAAGCACAGCAGGCCGCCCTGCCGCAGTTTTGGCAGAACGGACAAGGGCCGGCGGTGGGTAAAACGACCGACATGGAGGGCAGGCGAAAAGACGGCCAGGAAGTCTCGGTTCAGCTATCGCTCTCCGCCATCCAAATAGAGGGCCGTTGGCATGCCGTGGGTATTCTGCGCGACATCACCGAGCGGAAGCGGGCGGAGGCGGCGAAGGAAGAAATGGAGGCCCAAAACCGGCAGCTTCAGAAGGCCGAAAGTCTGGGGCGCATGGCCGGGGCCATCGCGCACAGTTTCAATAACCAGCTTGCGGCGGTGATAATGAATTTGGAACTGCTCCAGCAAGAGCTGCCCCCAAATGCGGGCTCCGGCCTGGACCTGTCCAGAGCCCTGCAGTCCGCCCGTGCGGCGGCGAGCATCAGCACCCAGATGCTGGTTTACCTGGGGCAAAGCCATGTCCAACGTGAAGCGCTGGATCTTTCCGAAGCCTGCCGACAGAGTCTGCCCTTGCTTGAGGCAGCCATCCCGCACAACGTGGTCCTGAAGACCGACCTGCCCGCTCCCGGGCCGGTTATCAAAGCCAACGCCAACCAGATTCAGCAGGTTCTCACCAGCCTGATCACCAACGCGTGGGAGGCCAGCAGTCGTCCACAGGATGGCATTCGCGTGACCGTCAAGCTGGCTCCCGCGACGGAAATTTCTGCCGCCCACCGGTTCCCTGTTGGCTGGCAGCCGCAAGACTCGGCTTATGCCTGTCTGGAAGTGGCGGACTCCGGCCGCGGCATTGCGGCCGGGGACATCGAGAATATCTTCGACCCGTTTTTTACGAGTAAATTCACTGGCCGCGGGCTTGGTCTGGCTGTGGTCCTGGGGATTGTGCGGGGATACGATGGAGGCATCACAGTGGAGAGCGAACCGGGCCAGGGGAGTGTTTTCCGGGTGTTTCTGCCGGTGTCGGCGGCATCCGTTCCCCAAAAGCCGATCCGGGTGGCTCCGGCCCCGAAAACGGCCGACTGCGGTGGGGTGCTGGTGGTCGATGACGAGACGCCGTTGCGAGTCACGGCCGCGCGCGCGCTCCAGCGAGTTGGCTATACGGTATTTGCGGCGGCGGATGGCGTCGAGGCGGTGGAGCTATTCGAGCAGCACCGGGAGGAGATTCATTGCGTGCTGTGCGACCTGACCATGCCGCGCATGGGCGGTTGGGAAACCTTGACCGCCCTGCGCAAGCTGGCGCCCCGCATCCCCATAATTCTCTCCAGCGGTTACGACGATGCCAAGGTAATGGAAGGACAGCATACCGAGCTGCCCCAGGCATTCTTGCGCAAGCCTTATGAATTGAAGGCGCTGTTCGACCTCGTCAAGCGGCTCCAGCCGGAAGTGCCCGGCAAAAAGCGGGAATGATATTTTTGGTGGCGACGCCATCTGCTTGGCGCGTCACCGGCTCCCTGAGAGGCAAAGCCCGTGCCCTGTCAAGGCACCGTCCTGCTGGTCGAGGATGAACCAGGCTTTGACTCACAGGAGACAACAGAGACAACAGAGACAACAGAGTTGCACCATGTCACAACCCTTGAACAGGGAAGACGGGAAGACGGGAAGACAGGATGCCGTTGAACCTTGAACCTTGAACCTTGAACCTTGAACGCTGAACCTTGAACCTTGAACCTTGAACCTTGAACCTTGAACCTTGAACCTTGAAC
>JBAXTC010000173.1:0-12022 GCA_037130375.1 Verrucomicrobiota bacterium
TCTTGGTTCTGGCCAGGACGTGAACCTCCAGGCCGAGCTGCCTGCCGAGCAGGGCACCGAGCAGGCCGATCGGCCCTGCCCCGGTGATGAGCACGGTTTTCGGCTCCCAAAAGGCGCGCCGACCCACCGCAAGAATATGGTCCCAAGCCTTGGTGACGACCGTTGTCGGTTCCATCAACACGCCTAAAATCCCCAGGGCAGGATCAACCTTGATGGCGTATTCCGGTTCGATCCGCCAGTGTTCAGACATGAATCCGTGGATTTGTTTGATGCCACGCTCAGTGTATTGGCCGTTGCGACACATGTCCCACTCACCCACGGCGCAGCTCGGGCAGGGAACCGGATCGGGGCGGCGGACGATGCCCACCACCAGGTCGCCGGGTTTCAGTCCGCTGGCCGGCCCGGGGTCCAGGACGCGGCCAAGGGACTCATGGCCGAGCACAAGGCGCGTTTGGCCCGGAGGCGCCCAGCCGTACTTGCCATCCGCAATCTCGATGTCGGTGCCGCAGACCCCGACGGCAACAGCCTCCACCAGTATGGAACCGTTCTGGATGTCAGGTCCCGGGATGTCTTCCAAGCGGGCAGACCCAGGCTGCTTGGGTTCAACGGTAATCGCTTTCATTTCTTAGTCTCTTTCTCTTTTTTGGGGGGGGGTAATACGGATACAGGATTGGGGTCATCGCTTACTGCCCGGGCAAGGCGCTGATGTGTTCGAGCAGAATGCGCCGGACTTCCTCGATGGTGGGAGGCTTGTCCTGACAGGAATGGAAGCTGCGGACGATGAATTCGGAGGCGGCGTAATCTACGTGCGCGTTCGAATAGGCGACCAGGCCGTCCTTGCCCTGGTGATAATCGCCCTTGCCCTGGACGGCGATGATGGAGTGGCTGGTCACGCCTGGACCAGGGGGAATCTCCGCGAGCTGCAGGAGGTATTTGTTATTGGGCGACATGCTGTCGAGGCTCGTGGGCATCTTTTTCAGCCCCGGGATGTTGAGGTTTTCTGCCAGGCCGGTCAGCTCTTTTCCATGTTGGAGAACCGCGCCCGGCAGGGCAACGAACTTGCGGGTGATCTTTCGCGTGAAGCCGGTGGCCAGATAGCTGCCGCGGTGCGGTGTGCTGATGAAAACGACCTGCTTCACGAATGGCA
Source organism: Verrucomicrobiota bacterium (assembly GCA_037130375.1). Taxonomy (GTDB): domain Bacteria; phylum Verrucomicrobiota; class Verrucomicrobiia; order Limisphaerales; family UBA8199; genus JAPLUA01. The sequence goes on from JBAXTC010000173.1 coordinate 1,148, forward strand.
GGGCTTCAAAGATAGTGTAGCGCCGGAGCACCTCTCGTTGCTTTTCGGTCAGCTTGGTGTCGTCGAGACTCTTGACGCCCATGGCCTGCCAGAGCCGGTCCCCGGTGTCGGTGGCGGTGAGTTTGGTCAGCAGTCCGCCCTGGCTATGGCCGATCACCACCATTTGTTGCAACGCGCTGTCGGTGCCATCAGGATCGAGTTCCTTGAGCTTGGCGGAAAGGCACTCCCGGAGTTTGAGGGCGGAGTAAGGCACGGGATTGCCGCTATTATAGATAAAGAACCAGAACTGGCAGCGCTGCCGGATCTCCGGGTCGGCGCGCAGGGTGTTCATCATCTCCGCCCACCAAACCGGACTGCTGAAGGTCCCGTGGACGAATACCACGGGAATGCGTCCTCGTTGATAGGGTTGAGACAGGTAAACATCACTCTTGATCCGCTCCACGGAGGAGAAGAACTGACCCATGCCCAGGCTCCAGACGAAAGTGTCGGTCAAAGCATGGGCCAGCGGCGCGGTCAGATCGGTTTCCAGGGGGATGGTGGCATCACCGACCTTAACGCTGTCGCGGTCGTAGGCGGAGTAAAGCTCCAAGGTCAGGCCGAGCTGGCCTACGTTCCACGACTTCAGGTCCCCGGTTGGACGTCCGAAAACCGTGGCGGGGATCCGCCGGGCAAGGGGAGACTGGTTCACACGCTTGCCCACGCCGATGAGGGGCGCGCCCAGCCCCGATTGCCGGTCGCGCACGCTCAAGCCGCGGACCAGAAACTGGTCGGCCGAAAGGAAGTTCTCGAACCGAATCAGGGCAAACGGGAAGGCGTTGGTGTCCAGGTGGACATCGACGCGCCCGGGCGGCAACTGGCGCGGGCCGTCCTCGAGCAGGACCGCGGCATTGGTGCGTTCGGGAGCACCCAAGCCTTTGGCCAGACCGGCATTGTAAACGTCGCAAGCGATGCGGAAGCGGTCGTCGAACCTGGTCGGTGGCGGCTGACGTCCGGCGCCAAAAAGGTAGAGGTAGGAGTAAATCGCCGCGGAAAGATAGTAATCGCGCGCGCGTTTCGGCTCCGAGGCCTTCACGCTGCGCTCCAACCGGTAGGCGTGAAGATAGCTAAGTTCTGCCAAGGCGAAAACGAGGTCCCGGCGGTCATCCTGACAGGCTTTCTCGTGCAGGAATGTAAGGGCCTCAGCCGGGTGCGAGGCGAATTGCTTATCCAAATCAAAGCGGTGGAGGACCAGGCGGGACTGGCTGCTGGCCTCGCCCTGCATCGCGCTGGCATAGGCTTGACGGCGGGCGACGCGCAGGCTGGTCTTGGTGGCGCCGATGGGGGTGGTGCAGCCGGTAATTAACAGCGTCAGGAGCGTGAAACATGTCAAGAGGTTGAAGCGTTGGGGCGTTGCAACCGCAGAGACGCGGGCGACGCTGCGCGCCAAGGCCGTAACCGAGAACGGAGCGCGGCTGTCCCCAGCCGCAGCAGGTCCGACAGCATGTGAGCAGGGGGAAGAATCAAACCGCCTTCCCCATTCGTTGCTGCTGCGGCTGGGGACAGCCGCGCTCCGGCACCGCTGCCGCCCGCGAGCAAGCTGGGATCGCGCGGTGCAGCGGAACGCAGAAGGATAGTCCCAGGGGTTAGTCATAAGATTTGGCAGCTCCTAGCCGGCCACGTTGGGATTGTGCCAGCCTCCGGCCGGCGTGACCTGCTCGACTTCCTTCGGTCCCCACATGCCGGGCTCGTACTCGAAGACCGGCGTGCTGGCCTTTAACGCGGGATCAACAATCCGCCACGCCTCTTCCACATAATCCTGCCGGGCGAAGAGGGTGGCGTCTCCCGTCATCGCATCTCCCAGCACGCGTTCGTAGGCGTCCATCTCCTCGGCATGGGCGAAGTGGCTTCCCAAAACTTCCACCGGGACGGCCGCCTTTTCGTCCAACGGCGCCATGACATTCAGACCGAAGGCAACGGTAATATCTGGACTGATCCGAATCCGGAAGTGATTCTGATTTAGATTCAGGTTCCTAAAAATGCTGGGCGTCTGGCGCAACCGAACAACGATCTCCGTGCAGGTCACTGGCAGGCACTTCCCGGCCCGGATAAAGAAGGGCACCCCCTGCCAGCGACAGGAATCAATATCCAGCCGCAAGGCTGCGAACGTCTCCACCTTGGAATCAGGCGAAACGCCTTTTTCGCTGCGGTAGCCTCGGACCTGACCCCGAACGAGGTTCCCTGCCGCCAAAGCGGGAATCGCCTTCAAGACTTTGACCTTTTCATCACGAATGGATTCGCTGTCGTTGCGGACGGGTGGCTCCATGGCCAGGTTGGCCAGGACTTGGAAAAGGTGGTTCTGGATGACATCGCGAATGGTTCCGGTTTCGTCATAAAAGGCGCCCCGTCCCTGGACGCCAAAACTCTCTGCCATCGTGATCTGCACGCTTTCGATATGATGCCAGTTCCAGAACGGTTCCAGGAACGCGTTGGCAAAGCGAAAGAAAACCATGTTGTTCACCTGGCGTTTTCCCAAGTAATGGTCTATCCGGTAGATGTCCTGCTCATCAAACGTTGCAGACAGAGTTCGGTTCAGGGCTTGGGCGGATGCCAGGTCATGCCCAAAGGGTTTTTCCAGGATGACGCGCGCGCCGGCGGCACAGCCTGCCTTGTCCAGTTGTTCGACGACGCCTGGAAAGATCGAGGGGGGGATGGCCATATAGTAGGCTGGCCTCTGAGCCCCGTTGAGTTCTCGGCGCAACGCCTGGAAGGTCGCCGGATCCGAATTATCGCCCCGCACATATAGCAACAAGCCGCACAACTTAGCGCAGGCCGCGGTATCGAATTTGCCGCTCTGCTCAAGACTGGCGCGGGTCCGGTTTCTTAGCTCCTCGACGTCTTTGGCCGACCGGGCGACGCCGATCACGGGCACGTTCAGTTGGCCGCGTTTGACCATCGCCTGCAGGAAAGGGAAGATTTTCTTAAAGGCAAGGTCTCCCGTGGCCCCAAAGAAGACGAATGCGTCAGACGTCAGCTTGTTCATAAAGGCTGCTGTCATTTCGCTTCGCTTAATGAGCGCATTGTCCGCGACAGCATACCCCCCGAGATGTTTTTGGCTTTGAACCCATTCTGCAACAGGATGCGCGTCGCATAGTAGGCGCGCTGGGCGGAACGGCAGATGACATGAATCTCGCGGTCGCGGGGCAGCTCGCCCAGACGGCTGCGGAGTTGCGGCAGGGGGATGTTGAGCGCGCCCGGCACGCTCTCCACGACCAGCTCGGCTGGCTGGCGCACGTCCAGGAGGAGGGCCCCGTTCACGGATTCCCAGTGAGTGAGCGGCATGTCGCCGCGCAGAACATTGGCGGCCATCATCCCGGCGAAGTTGACGGGATCCTTGGCGCTGCCGAACTGGGGCGCGTAGCAAAGCTCGCTTTCTTCCAGGTCGTACACCGTCGCCTTCATCTGGATGGCCATGGCCAGGGCGCTGATGCGTTTGTCCACCGCCGGGCCATCTTCGCCCAGGGCCTGCGCTCCAAGAACCTGTCCGTTGGATTTGCGGAAGAGGACCTTCAACCCCAGCATCTTGGCGCCCGGGTAGTATCCGGCGTGCGAGTTCGGGAAGAGGTAGATCTTCTCATAGTCCTGGTCGCCGAGCTTCTGGAGCGTTTTCTCGCTGACACCGGTCCAGGCGGCGGCGCCGCCGAACAAACCGATGATGGAGGTGCCCTGGGTGCCCCGGTAACGGGAATCGCGCCCGGCAATCACGTCCGCCGCGATCCGGCCCTGGCGGTTGGCCGGTCCGGCCAGCGCAATCAGGCTCCACTGCCCGGTCCCGAAGTCCTTCACTTCGATGGCATCACCGACGGCGAAGATGTCCGGGTCGCTCGTGCGCATGTGTTCGTCCACACGTATGCCGCCGCGTTCGCCGATCTTCAGGCCGGCCGACTTGGCCAGCGTCGTGTCCGGCTTCACGCCAATCGCGAGAATCACGATGTCCGCCGGGAAGGCTTTGCCGGCGCTGGTCTGGACCTCGATGGCGCCGCCGTCCAACTGCTTGAATCCGACCACGCCGTCATTGGCGACCACCTGCACGCCATGCCTTTTGATGTGGCCCTGGACCAGGCACGCGATTTCCGGGTCCAGCGGGGACAGGACGTGATCGGGCTTCTGGATGAGGGTCACATTGAACCCGAGATGGACCAGGTTCTCCGCCGTCTCCAGACCTATGAATCCGCCGCCGACAACCACCGCGCGGGTCACCGGCTTGACCAACTGAATGCCCGAGTAGTTAAACATTCCCGCCAGGAAAGTCGTGCCTTTCTCGATCCATTCCCGGATTGTCCGGGCGTCGGGGACAGTCCGGACATGGAAGATTCCCTGCAGATCAATGCCGGGCAGGTTCGGATGCACCGATGCCGCCCCGGGCGACAGCACGAGCTTGTCGTAGGATTCGGTCGTGACTGTGCCCGTTTTCACATCGCGCAGGTCAACGGTCTTCTTCTTCGGATTGATGGCAATCGCTTCGCAGTTCGTGCGGGCATCAATCGCGAACATGGCGCGAAACATCTGTTCGGTACCGACCAGAAGGCTCGATTCTCTTTCGATCACGCCCCCAATGTGGTAGGGCAGACCGCAGTTCGCATAGGAGACATACGGCCCACGCTCCACCATGATGATCTCGGCCTTTTCATTCAACCGGCGCAGGCGCGCCGCACATGAGGCGCCGCCGGCCACTCCACCAACGATGATGACTTTCATTCTATGTTCCTTTTGTTCGTATTGTCCGTAAATCGACAGCGGTTCTACGCAAATCGCCCGGGTGCCAGCGGTCATTCCTTGCCCGCGAGCAGTTCCGTCGCCTGGGCAACGCAATCGGCACAGGGGTGCTGTTTGGTTGCGCGTATTTCTTTGCAGTAGAGCGAACCCAGATGCGCAGCGAAGGCGGCTTTCAGTTCCTCCTCCCGGCTGGGCGCGAGCAACCAGGCTGCGTACAAGCCGCCGCACAACCCATCGGAAACCCGGCCTGCGCCGAAGGGCTTTAGATCGGCGACCGGGATCGTGGTCTCACCAAATACTTCGCGCCAGGCATGCAGCACGGACTGGGCACAGTTGAGCCGATCCGGCGGCTGTCGGAAGACTTTCAAGGCGCGTTCTTTCATAAAACTTTGACCCTCGGCACGTCCTTCCCCTGCAGGAATTCCCTGATCTCTGCGTTGACTTCCCGGTGCTTCATCTGCGAGACGTTGTGGTCCCCTTCGGTAAACAGCCTGAACCACAGGTTCGTGAAGTACTGGCCGAAGCCGGTCAGGTTGCCCGGCGGCAGGGCGTGGTCCTTGACCCCCCATACGAGGAGCATGGGCATCGTGGCGACGATGGACTTGGCACCCGCCGTGACGGCCTTGGCGGAAAACGACCGGACCACTTCCGACTGCGGATGGGTGTCGTTGCATGGGGGGTTGATGTCGTTGGCGCGATAGTAATTCATGCACGCGGCAAACGCGCCCGGGCCGGACGCGGCTTCGATCCACTTTTGGCGGTCGGCCTCCGAGTAGCGACCGAGCTTGACCTGGTCGGCCACCCAGCCCGTCGCGAACTGCTTGACAGCCGCGTCGCGCGGCAACGTCTCGGGGTACTTCTGCTCGTCGGCGTGGCCATAGCCGTTGATGCACAGCATGTAGTTGCTGCAGTGCTGCTGCCAGGGATTTTCGTCCAACTCGCGCTCGAACAGGCACGGATGCGGCGCGTTGCAGACGATGAGCTTGTCCACCAGTTCAGGGTGATACATCGTGAACACAAAGCAGATGAGCCCGCCCCAGACGTGGCCGACGAGGATGAATTGTTTGCCGCCGTTGAGTTTCCCGGTGAGTTGACGGACGTCCTCGACCAGATACTTGAGCTTGTACATCTCGATATCATGCGGCCTCGAAGAGAGGTTATACCCTCGCATGTCGGGCACCACGGCGAAGTGGTCTTTTCCGAACTCCGCGAGTTGGTCCTCCCAGTAATACGAGAAGTTGGGGGCGCCGTGGATGAACAGCATCATCGGGGCGTCGGGCTTCCCCGACACTACGTAGTGCAGGCGCTGGCCGTTCACCTCAGCGTAGCCATCTTTGAACTCGTCCGAGACCGAACCTGATTGTGCTAGATGAGTCGTCGACATGTCATCCTTCTTGTATGCGGGTTGTGATTCTGTCCGATGTGCGGTTGGTCAGCTTTGAGCTAGGCTAAACGCGAGGGCCAGTGAGGGGAAGGCTTACCACCATCCGTTCCGGCGTGAGCTTGTAGGTCCAGGGGCACCCCGAGTTCTTCCAACCATTAACCAGCCGCTGCCCCTGAAATACGCTGTTGGCCTCCTCGACCGCATCCCCCTCCATGCCATCGGTGATGTTGTAAACGTGCTTAAACCCGGCCTTGGCGAGGAAGTTGACGGCAATGGCACTGCGACCGCCGGAGCGGCACATGAGCATCAGCGTGTCATCGGGCTTGGCCATCGTCTGGACCCGAGAAGCGAAATCCAGCAGGGGCTGCATGGGGAACTTCTTCTTCTCCGCGTCCCACTCATAGAGCTGAATGGCGACGGGGATTTTCCAGGCCATGGTGGGATGGCCGACAAAGAGATATTCCTCGGGGGTGCGGACGTCGATAATCTTCACTTTCTCCGGCTCGGCCTGCCACTTCTCGTAGGCTTCCTTCGCCGTCACGTAGAGACCCAGCACCGTCTGTTTTCCCTTCGGCAGATTTGCTTTTTGATCAGTCATTCTCACTTCCTCAATTTGTTTGTCCATTAGTAGCGTTCCGCCAAGCGGGCGCCCTCCCGGCCGGGAGGGCGCCGTTGGCCGTCGAGCTTTATCCCGACTACCCGACCCGCTGCGAAGACTTCAGCAGATCAGTCGCGCTGGGAAGCTTTTCCGTGGTTACCTTCTTCCATTGTTGTTCGAGCAGTTCTTTCGCCGCCTGCTCCAGGAACTCCGGCGCGGCCCACTTCTGCACATCAAAGTCGTGCTTGATGTAGCCGTTCTTCAGCATGAAGTTCTTCCCGATCTCAACGGAGGCCAGGTTCTGCGGCGACAGGTTCGGCACCATATCCACGAGCCTGATGCCTTCGTAGGTGTCATCAACGTCCCGATAGAACGTTTGCTTGTCGAGGATCGCGGCGGCAGCGTGCTTGTGCTCGTTGGCCCAGCGGCCCACCTTGATCATGCCTTTCATGAACGTCACGGCGAGTTCAGGATGCTTTTCGGCCATCACATCGCTGCACGTGATGGCGGCCGGGATGTTGGCCACCTGCAGGCGCCAATCCGGATACCTGGACAAATCCTCAATCGACACGAAGTTGCCGGTGGCCTCGGCGAGACAACTCAACACTTTGCTCTGACAATACAGCGCATCGATGACGCCATTTGCCAAGGCCGTTTCCAACGGGCGGAAGGCCAGGTCGCGCTTGTGGTCGCGCTTCAGCCACAATTCAGACGCATTCTCCATTGGATCCAGCATCTTCGGGTTGTTGTACCAGTCGTCCGCGTAGGGGAATTCGACAATCTGGACGTCTTTCATGGTCATGCCATTCATCCGGAGCATCAGCTCGATGCCCTGGTGCTCCTGGATGCGCCACCAATCGTTTTTGATCCGGTTCATGCTCTTCGAGAGGCCGATCTTCTTGCCTTTCAGGTCGCCCATCCGGTAGATGTCGTCCTTGGCGCGCACCATCATAACGCCACCCTCGTGAGGAACGTGCGTCACCCCCAAAAGCCGGGTCCTGCGGATGTCCGCGTGAACCTGCACGGGCGGGAACAGCCCGCCGAAGCGGATGAGGTTGTCGAGGTTGTGGATGTAGTGCGGATACCAGTCGTTCTCACGGGTAGAGCGCAAGAACGCATACTTCACGCCGATCTTCTTGTACTCCTCCCGGGTCCAGCCCAGTTCCTGGTCCACATTGCTGGCGGACACGAGGGGACAGTTGGTGTAGTACACCTCTTTCCAATTTAACTTCACCGTGTTCAATTTGGTGTTTTGGAATGTTGTCTCTTTCACTTGCGCCTTTGAGAGATCCCCCGGAGAACAGGCTGTCGGGTCTCCGCTTTTTTTTGCTTCGTTAGCCATAACTGCGTCTTTCAGTTCATTCTTTTGCGCATCAACGGACCGGCGTTGATGGCGGTTTATGTGAACACCAGGCCCGGCCGCCTGGGTAAAACTAGTTTCTGTTCAAATGTCTGGCATGCAGCCCTCTCGCCCCCTATTTGCGGGCCGCTGATTTCGCACCCACCACCGGCATCTCAGTGGCGATGTTCAGATCAATGAACAACGCCATCTGGTGTTCCACCTGCAGGAACTGGGCGGCGCGGATGGGCGACACCGCCCGGCTGATTTGCTTGTGATACTTCTTCCAGAGGTCGATCCGCTCCTGCGTGTTCTTGAGCCAGCGGGCCGCCAGGTCGGCTGCGTTCATATTATCCAGCGTGCCGCTGAGGTGCAGGCGGGCAAAATCCCGGATCAGGGCCAGCTTGCGGTCCCCCACCGCAGCCAAATCCTTCTCGTATTTGCGATATATCGGCCAGAATGCCTCCGCCTCCGGACCGGTGAGTTTCATGACTTCGTTGATCGTGCGAATCTTGGTCGTATTGACATCGGAGCGGAGCATCTCGAGGTAGGCTCGAAGCTCGTCCGTCGCGGCCGGCTCCGTCTGCGATTGCGCGATAAGTGAACTGGATGCGAGCACAAGGCCCGCCAGCAAACCGAGGTGACTAATCATAAGTTTCATTGGGATTTTCGTATGTTAAGGAGTAATCTATAAATGAGGTCTAAGAGGGGTTACTGGTTGAGTGCGGAATCCTTCCAATATTTGGTGCCGGCCACGGTGGCCTGCAGCGACACGCCGCTTTCGGTGAACTGATAAATCTCCATTGGCCCACCGACAGCCATGTTCGCGGAAGTTTGGTCGGACTTGGCGGCGCTCGCCCGGGCATCGGTGGAGCTGCCGGCTGCCACGGTGCCTTCCTTGAAGTCCACGTTCGCCTTGACGTTCTGCTCCGCGGATACGCCGGTGTCCTTGTATTTGGCGGAGGTGTCTGCCTGGCCGCCGAATTGCCAACCTGATTGCATGAATTGTTTCATGACGTTGGTGTCGTTGAAGACAAACACCACACGAAGATCTTTGACGCCCCATCCGACACCGCCGCCGAGCGAGGCGACGCACATAAACGTGTCCTTGCCGGTCTGGTTGTCTCTTACCGCGCCGTAACCACGGCCGGAAGCCAGGAGAAACAGGTTCACGTCTGTCTGTTTGAAGGTGGCATATCCGACCGCCTTTGGGATGCGGTCCTTCAAATCCGGCGTGGTTTTGTAGAGTTCGGCCAACATCTCGCCGCGCTGCTTGAGGACGAGTTGGCGCTTTTCCTCGGGGCTGTCGCCCTTCGGGCCAAACAGACCGGCGTGAATGGCGGACGGCAGCAAGATGAGCGAGCCGGCCAGGAGGGCCAGTCCCAGCCGGCGCGTAGAGTTAGGGATGTGTTTCATATTTGTGCGGGTGTTGGTTTGGCGGGATGGGTTCAGCCTTGAGATTACCCGATCCGTGCCGCAGGCGTGGGCAACTTGTCCCCGGTTACCTTCTCCCAGCGTTCCTGGATCAATTCTCTTGCCGCAGCTTCGAGGAATTGCGGCGCAGCCCACTTTCTTACATCGAAATCTTTCTTGATGTAACCGTGGCTCAGCATGAAGTCCTTGCCGATCTCGAGGATGAGGTTGTCGAGGTTGTGGATGTAGTGCGGATACCAGTCGTTCTCGCGCGTGGAACGTAAGAAGGCGTACTTCACGCCGAGCTTCTTGAACTCCTCTTTGGTCCAGCCCAGTTCCTGGTCAACATTGCTGGCGGACACAAGAGGACAATTGGTGTAATACACCTCTTTCCAATTTAACGGCACCGTGCTGAATTTCTTAGCTTCCTTGGTCTTAGTCATGGTTAAGTTCTTCCTTGATAGGTCGCCGGGAGAGCATGCGGTCGCTTCCCCGCTGATTTTTGCTTTGTTAGCCATAATTACGTTTTTCACTTCATTTTGTTGCTCATCACCGGATCGGCAGTGATGGCCGTTTGTTTGTAAACCAGGCCCGGCCACCTGGATAGACTGTGTTAAGGTGTCTCCACACTGATTCCGCAACGATTCGGTGTTTGTTGCGAAAAAGTCTGTCTGTTTTCACCGTCATGGTTTCTGGTCGTGGGTTGCGGCTGCCGCGATGGCGGAAAGCAGGGTATCCCGATCTACTGGTTTCTTCAGATAGGCCGAAGCACCGAGTGCTCGCACCCGCTCGGCCGTTTCGGGCTCATCATGAGCCGTGATGACGATCACCGGCACCGGAATATGCAGGGACCGGAAAGCCTCCAGCACGTCGAAGCCGTTGATCCCCGGCATGTGCAGGTCCAGCAACAGGTAATCCAGCCGATGCGAGTCCAGGGCAGCCAGGAGATCCTCCCCGCGCGCGTACTCTTTAACACGGAAGCCTCGGCAGGTGAGCAATCGGCGAAGAGCCTTTCGCATTTCCGGCTCGTCATCCAGTACCGCAACCACTGGTTCTGCATTTGCCATCGCAGGGAGAGACTAGAGTAAATCACCGATGCGATTCTACTAGACCTTGGTATAGTCCCGGGGAGGGAGCGGTGATCGGTGATTGGTGATTGGTGATCGGTAATCAGTGGGCAGTGGTCCAAAGATACCGGGTGAACACTGATTACCGATTACTGATTACCGACCACCGACCACCGATTACCCACACTCCGTCACTGAGCATCACGCGCGAGTCATGGGAGAGGTTTCTCCGCTGGGTCAGAGCGGAGGCGGCGGATTTGTTCGGGGGTGCGCACGACTCTTTCGCCGTACAGGATGCAGTTGAACAACAGGCGCCCGACCC
>JBAXTC010000174.1:0-11999 GCA_037130375.1 Verrucomicrobiota bacterium
ACAGGAGGAAACGGAGATAACGGAGAAGGGAAAACAGAAACTGAAGGGGGGAAGGTGGTGGCAGGGCGGCTACAGATTTGTGGTTTTTTGAGTCCGCCCTGTGAGGGTCTCGCGCTCGGATTTAGTGTTTGTTTTCCGGTGGCTCCGTAGTTAAATCCTCCGCATGAACGAGCCTCGTCCTTTTTCCGCGGACAAACTGCTGTTTAACCGGCGCAGTTTCCTGAAGGCGTCCGCCTTCGCGACAGCGGGGCTGACATTCGCGCGGCTGCCGGTCATGGCCGGGCCGTTCACACGGAAGGATTTCGATAAACTGGTTCCTGCCGACAAGAAACTGCGGCCTGAGTGGGTCAAGTCTCTGACCGCGCGAGGCGCGCGCACAGTTTATCGCGGCATGGAATTAAGAAAGATCGGCATGCCGGTCGGCGGCATCACCTGCGGCCAATTATATCTTGGCGGCGATGGCAAGCTCTGGCATTGGGATATTTTCAATCAGCCCATCGGCACCGGCGACCAGCATTATGCCCAGCCGCTCTCGCCGTCATCGCCGGTCGAGCAGGGCTTCGCCTTGCGTTTGACGCAGCACGGGAAAACTCAGATGCGACCGCTCGACCAAACGGGCTGGAACGACATTTCGTTCATCGGCGAATATCCGATCGGTTACGTGGTTTATGCAGATGCCGGTTCTCCTGTGAGCGTAAGTCTCGAAGCGTTTTCTCCTTTCATTCCGTTGAATGTGGACGATTCATCACTGCCTGCGACCGTGATGGAGTTTACTGTTAAGAACACGAGCGCTGTCGAAGTGGAAGGGGAGGTTGCCGGCTGGCTGGAGAATGCAATTTGCCTTTACAGCGGGCAGAAGCGCGACGGCATTCGCCGGACTTGTGTGGCGCGTCGCCCGGGGTTGATTTTCCTCGATTGCAGTGCTGAGGATGTGCCTCCCGGCGTGTCGAGCAAGCGTCCGGACATTGTATTCGAGGATTTCGAGAGCGAGACCTACCGCGACTGGGTCGTCACCGGCACGGCGTTTGGGGGTGCACCCGTCGAGGCGGCAAAGATGCCCGCCTACCAAGGCGAGGTCGGGGCGAAGGGCAAAAGGCTGGTCAACAGCCACGCGTCAGCTTCAGGCAGCGGCGTCACCGACAAGGATGCCGCCACTGGCCGGCTGACGAGCCCTCGGTTTACGATCGAGCGCAATTACATCACTTTCCTCATCGGCGGCGGTGATCACAAGGGCCGGACCTGCATGAACCTGTTGGTGGACGAGAAGGTTGTGAGATCGGCCACCGGCGCGGCGAACAACCGACTCAAGCCGATGAGCTGGGACGTGCGCCAGTGGGCAGGCAGGCCGGGGCAACTTGTGATTGTGGACGACGATTCCGGTCCCTGGGGCAACATCGGCGTGGACGACATCGTGTTCAGTGACCGCCCACGCGAACCGGTCGGCCCGTTCGTCGAGGAAGCGGATTTCGGCACGATGGGATTGGCGCTGCTCGACCCACAGCCGGGCGACATCGCCAAAACGTCGCTGGCAGGAGATGCCATGCCGGCGGCGGTTTTTTCCGCGCCTGCCACTGCCAGCGAGCCGGGCGCAACACAGTTTGGCCAGAAACTGGCCGGCTCGATCGGGCGCAAGTTCAAGTTGTCACCGGGGGATTCTGTCAAAGTCACATTTGTGCTTACGTGGTTTTTCCCGAACCTGAGGAAATATCCGCTGCCGCCGGGGCGTTTCTACGCGACGAAGTTTGACTCGGCACAAGCGGTGGCGGTATTCGTGGCGAAGAATTTCGACCGGCTCGCTTCGCAAACCCGGCTCTGGCACGACACCTGGTATGATTCGACTTTGCCGTTTTGGTTTCTCGACCGCACTCACCTGAATATATCAATTCTCGCCACGAGCACGGCGTTTCGGTTTGCGTCGGGCCGATTCTACGGCATGGAAGGGGTGGGTTGCTGTGATGGAACTTGCACGCATGTCTGGCAATATGAGCAGGCGATGGGACGGCTCTTTCCCGAGCTTGACCGGTTGTTGCGCGAGCGCGCCGATTTTGACCCGGCCGTCAGTTTCAAGCCGGACGGCATGATCGATCACCGGGGAGAGTTCCACGCCGGCCAGGCGGTGGATGGACAGGCAGGAACGATTTTGCGCGCCCGCCGCGATCATCAAGTGTCAGCGGACAACGATTTTCTCAAGCGTAATTACGCCAGCATCAAGAAGGCGATGCGATGGCTCATCGCGCAGGACGGCAATGCCGACGGGATTCTCGAAGGCGCGCAACACAACACGCTGGACGCCGAGTGGTATGGGCCCGTGGCATGGTTGAGCGGATTATATCTGGCCAGCCTGCGGGCGGCCGAGGAAATGGCCGGCGAAATGGGAGATGATTCCTTTGCCGCCGAATGTCGCGTGATTGCGGAGGCTGGCCGCAAGAACATGGTGGCACGGCTTTTCAATGGCGAGTATTTCATCAACCTGCCTGACCCCAAGAATCTGGATAAGATCAATTCCGGCAGTGGCTGCGAGATCGACCAGGTCTTTGGTCAGGGTTGGGCCTTTCAAGCGGGGCTGGGACGTGTGTTGCCGGAGAAAGAGACCCGGGCGGCGCTTCAATCGCTGTGGCGCTACAATTTTTCACCCGATGTCGGGCCGTATCGCGAGGTGAACAAACCGGGCCGCTGGTATGCCATGTCAGGCGAAGCTGGTTTGTTGATGTGTACCTTTCCGAAGACCGACTGGGATTATGAGAACGCCAAAGGCAAAGGGCCGGAAGGGTTTGCCGGCTATTTCAATGAATGCATGAACGGCTTCGAGCACCAGGTGGCCGGACACATGATTTGGGAAGGAATGGTGACCGAGGGCCTCGCGGTCGAGCGCGCCCTCCACGACCGCTACCACGCCTCGCGCCGCAACCCCTGGAATGAAGTGGAATGTGGCGATCACTACGCCCGCAGCATGGCGAGTTACGGCGTGTTCATTGCGGCGTGCGGTTTTGAATACCACGGACCAAAAGGGCGCATCGGTTTTTCCCCCCGACTGACGCCGGAAACTTTCAAAGCGCCCTTCACCGCTGCCGAAGGCTGGGGGACAATCAGCCAGGAGCGGAGCGGCCACTTGCAAACGAACCGCATTGAACTTAAACGCGGCGGGCTGCGTCTGAAGACCCTGACGTTCGAGTTGCCCCTTGGGGTCGCATTAAAAGCAACCACCGTGACAGTGGGCCCGAAGCAGATTCCGGCAACAGCAATCCAAACCGGCCAGCGGGTGCAATTGACTTTGGTGGAAGAAATCAGCCTTCAGGCGGCAGAAATTATTAACTCCAGACTGGAATTCGCCTGACCAGTCGCATAACAGAATACGAAAACATCATGACCCGTTACCTTTTACCAGTGGCCATCGCCATAACCATCCTCGTGCCTGCTTGCAGGAATCCTGGCCCGCGCCCGGAATCAACCGTGCCAGGGGCCTCGGCTACATTCGGCGAAGACCTCGCCTTCCTTCGGCAACATCTGAAAGTCCATGTTCTCCAGTCCGCTTCATCAGACGCCCAAATCGCCATCGTCCCCGAATGGCAGGGGCGCGTCATGACCTCGTCAGCCAGAGGGCCGGCAGGATTGAGTTATGGATGGATGAATTATGGGCTGATCCGGCAGGGCATCCAGCCCGAATCCCGGCGCAGCGGACTGGAGAAGCATATTTACGTTTTTGGCGGCGAGGAACGGATCTGGTTTGGTCCTGAAGGCGGACAATACGCCCTCTTTTTTGCGCCCGACGCGAAGGCCTACACGTTCGAGAATTGGAAGACTCCCGCCGTGATGGATACCGAACCGTTCGCAGTTAAAGCGTCGTCTTCTTCGCGCATCTTGTTCGACAAATCGGCCACTCTCGTCAACCACGCCGGCGCCAAGTTCCATCTGCGACTCGAACGCGAAGTGCGCGTTCTGGAAAAGGAGGCTGTTGCTCGATCATTGAAGGTCTCTATTCCCGAGCCTGTTCGCCTGGTCGGCTATCAAAGCCGTAACGTCGTCTTCAATACCGGAACTCAGCCTTGGACCGAAGAGGGGGGACTTATTTCGGTGTGGATGCTCGGCATGCTCAAGCACGGGCCAGGCGTGACGATTGTCATCCCCCTGGCAACGGGCAATGAACCCGCCGTCAATGCGGACTACTTTGGTTCTTTGGAAAATGACCGGCTGCGCGTCTCTCACGATACGGTCTTCTTCAAGGGCGACGGCCAATACCGCTCCAAGATTGGTATTCCGCCTGATCGGGCCAAGGGAGTTTTCGGCAGCTACGACGCGGTGAGAGGCGTCCTCACCGTTCTCTGGTACAATCAACCCGAAAATGCAGGCAGGCAGCCCTACGTCCGTTCGCAATGGAAGGACAACGAACACCCTTATGCGGGTGACGTCATTAACGCCTACAACGACGGCGCGCCCGAACCCGGCGCCAAACCGCTCGGCCCCTTCTACGAGCTCGAATCGTCCTCGCCCTCGCTCCCTTTGCTGTCCGGCCAATCCATCACGCACATCCAGTCCACCGTGCATTTCGAGGGCACTATCGAACAACTTGATCCCATCAGCCGTGCGGCCTTTGGCGTTTCCATCGAGCAAATCATCGCGGCGTTTCGATAAGTTCGCAGCGTGGAGCGAGGCAATGAATCTTTCCATGATCGCCGCCGCCACAGAACCAATCTGGGCCGTGACCCCGGAGAAACTCCGCGAAGCCGTCCGCCGCCTCGTGGTCGCCGCCCACCCGCGCCTCGTTTGTCCGAATGCGCAATATTTGCCATGACTTTTTGGCCGGGGCAGTCCAGCATGAGCGCCGCACCATAGAGAAAGGCACAGAAAGGCACATTATGCGAGAAGAGCAGGTGGAAGTTCTGGTGGTTGGAGCCGGGCCGGTTGGATTGTTAACCGCGATCCAGTTGGCTGAGGCCGGCCTGCAGGTGCGAATCATTGACCAGGAGGCGCGGACGACAGCACGCAGTTATGCCTGCGCCCTGCACCCGCGGACGCTCAAGCTTCTGGACCAGATGGGCCTGGCCGCAGCCCTGCTCGAACACGGGCGGCGGATCGAGACGATAAGTTTCTACGACCGCGAATTGCGCTGTGCGGAGGTGAAGCTTTCTGCGCTGGGCGGAGACTTTCCCTTTCTGCTGATTCTGCCGCAGAACGCTTTTGAAGACGTGCTCGAGCAGCGGTTGCGCAAAGCGGGGGTAACGGTGAGCTGGAACCATCGGTTTGAAAATCTGCAGGAGGAAGGAGAAACGGTGGTCGCCACGGTGGATGAACTGGGGGGCACCGCCACAGGCTATATTGTTCCGCATTGGGAAACGGTCGTCAAAAGGCAGTTTCCGATTCGGGCGCGGTTCCTGGTTGGCGCGGACGGGCAGGGTTCGCTGGTGCGGCAGCGGCTGGGGATCGAGCAAACGCGGGTGGCTGGGCCGGACTTCTTCGCGGCATACGAGTTTGAGTCGGAAGGCAAGAGTGAGGAGGAAGTGCGCGTGGTTTTGGGCGACGCAACGACCAATGTGCTCTGGCCGCTGCTGGGCAACAAGTTCCGGTGGACGTTCCAGTTGGTCAAATCGGAAGGAACCAGCGAATTTCCCCAAAAGGAACGTCGGTCGGTGCGGTTCGCGCAGCCGACGGTGGATGAAGAAATACGGCAATATGTGGAGAAAGTGGCGAAACAACGGGCGCCGTGGTTTTCGGCGAACGTGAAGGCAATCACTTGGTGTACCGACGTGGTTTTCGAGCATCGCCTGGCGAGACAGTTCGGCCGGAATCGGTGCTGGCTGGCGGGGGATGCGGCGCATCAGGCCGGTCCAGTGGGGGTGCAAAGCATGAACGTGGGGTTGTCGGAAGCCGCGACACTGGCGCAAAACCTGCGGAAGATTTTGCGGGAACGGGCGCCTCTGGAGTCGCTCGATGCATATAACCGGGAGGGACAGGAGGAATGGCGGCGTCTGCTCGGCTTGACGGGCGGGCTCAGGGCAAAGGCCGATACCACCGTGTGGGTTAAGGAACGGCGCGCAAGGATTCTGTCCTGCCTGCCAGCCTCGGGCGAGGATCTCTCGCGCCTGGCCGGCCAGTTAGGACTTGATTATTAAAAAATTGCCCTTTCGCCCGAGGCATTAATCTGCTAGTAATAATGGGACTATCTATGAATACAATGATGAAGGGTTTGGTGTTGGGTTTCTGCGCGCTGACCATCGGAACGGCAATGGTCGGGGCGCAACCCGCTTCGCCTCCCCCGGCGGCTGCGGACCCGGCGGCTGCGGACCCGGCGGTGCCGAGTGCGGCAGGGCCGAAGATTGTGTTTGCCACAAAGCTGTATGATTTTGGCCGCGCAAGGGCAGGGGAACTGGCGAAATGCACCTACGTGTTTACGAACATGGGCGACCAGATGCTGATTCTGACGAATGTGCAGCCACAATGCGGCTGCACCGCCGCGGGTGATTGGACCAGGCAGGTGGAACCCGGGAAGACGGGAAGTATTCCCATCCAATTTAATACCGCTAACTACAATGGCCCGGTCTTCAAGCAGGTAACAGTCACCTGCAACGACAAGAGCCAGCTTACCTTGTTTCTTCAACTCAAAGGCACCGTCTTTAAACCCATCGATATCAATCCGAACCTTGCCGTCCTTAATATTCCGCCCGATGCGGAAACGGGATCGGTGGTCGTGACCATCACGAACAACACGGAAGAGCCGCTGACATTGTCATCCCCGGAAAGCAATAACCGCGCTTTTGCGGCTGAGCTGAAGACGATCCAGGCCGGCAAAGGTTACCAGTTGATTATCTCGGTCGTGCCACCGCTGCCGCCGGGCAGCGTCCAGGGCCAAATCAGCATGAAGACGACCTGGACGAACATGCCGGTTCTCAACGTCTCGACCTATGCGAACGTGCAGCCCTCGATCTTGGTCATTCCTTCGCACATTACCCTGCCTCCTGCGCCGCTGGCGAACGCGCAGACTCCGTCGGTGATGATACAAAACAACGGAACGAACGTGCTGACTTTGTCAGAGCCGATGGTCAACGCTCAAGGCGTGGAAACGCAGATCAAGGAGACGGAGGCGGGCCGCAAGTTTGCCGCACTGGTGACGTTTCCACAAGGATTCGAGATTCCTCCGGGCCAGCATGTGGAGTTGACGGTCAAATCGAGCAACCCGAAATTCCCGGTGGTCAAGGTGCCAGTCACACAAATGCCGCGCGCGGCTGCGCCGGTCATTCCCATCAAGCCACCTGAGGCTGCCGCCGCCAAGCCGGTGTCGGTGCCTATCAGACCAGCGAAGACTGCGCCCAGCGACCCTCCGCCGCTCCCGCCCGATCTGCCAACCGTCCGGTGAAAGGTGTTTTTTTGGAGGGGTTGGTGGTGGCGGTGATTGGCGCTGCCCTGGCATTTGTCGCCAATGCGCTTTCGCCTTATGGCCTTGATCTGACCAAGAATTTCTTTCCCGGGGCCAAACCCGTATCGGTGGGGGTTGCCATCGGCACGAATGTGCCGGGTATTGCGAGCGCCCAGACCAATTCGCCTGCGGAGACCCTTGCCGCCCAGCTCCGGGAAATCGGCCTGCAACTGGCTGACAGCAATAAGGTGGCGCAGTTCTTTCACGACCCCCGACGCGAACAGGATTGGGTCATCTTTATCGACGCCCGCGACGGCGAGCATTATGAGGCCGGCCATATTCCGGGCGCTTACCTCTTTGATCGTTTCCGACCGGAAACTTATCTCGCGAACGTGGTGCCGGTGTGTCTGACGGCGCAATACATCGTGTTTTACTGCAATGGAGGCACTTGCGATGCCAGCGAGCACGCCGCGATCATGTTGCGAGACAGCATCGGCATACCCAAGGAGAAGGTATTTGTCTATGGCGGCGGCATCGATGAATGGAGTTCCAATGGAATGCCCATTGAAATCGGTCCGCGCAATAGCGGCAAGTTCACCAATGTGAATGAAACCGCAACTTCCGGCAGAGCCGCGGGTTCGAAATGATGAACGCCACACACCCAGATGGGAAGCGCGGTCCCGGGGACATCGCCGCCCTGCTCGCGAGGTGGTTGTTGGGAGGCCTTTTCATCTACCTGGGTTTAAGCAAAGCCCTTCATGCGGCCGAATTCTTGAAGGTCGTGCGGCTACAGTTCATGGTGACCAGCCCGTTTCTGTCCAACCTGATCGCCACCACGGCGCCCTGGTTGGAAGTGCTCTACGGGCTGATGCTGGTGACCGGCGTCGGGCTGGAGGCGGCCGCGGTGGTGGGCCGGTGGTGGGTGGGCGGCGTTTTCATTTATATGGGTATAAACAAGGCCCTGCCCCACCCCGAGTACTTCCTGAATCTTGTGCGGCAATACGACCTGGTAACCAGCCCTTTTCTGCTGAACTCGATTGCCGCTGCGCTCCCCTGGTTCGAGGTGTATTGCGGGCTGCTGCTGTTGCTGGGCGTAGCGGTCAGAGGGTCCGGCCTGGTGATGGCGGCGATGCTGGTGCCCTTCACTCTCATGGTGCTCAAGCGGGCGCTGGTCATTGCCGCGACCCAAGGCATTCCCTTCTGCGCGGTGAAGTTCGATTGCGGGTGCGGGGCCGGCGAAGTCGTGATCTGCCACAAACTGGTCGAGAACAGTGTTCTGTTGCTGCTCTCGGCCTGGATGCTGACGGGGCGGGGCCGATCACTTTGCCTGCGGTTCAGTCTCTTCCCGAAGAGGTCTGACGCTCCCGATTATCGGTAACCTGGTCGAGGCACGACTGGACAGACTGGGCTGCTTTTTGCTAGAATGCGTCTCAGGCTGCAGAATTTTGCGGCAAGAATATACTCATACTATTGTGTTGAAATCTCTAAGAAATATGAAAACCCCGTTCCTGTTGTCCCGTCTCTCTAAAACCGCCGGACGCGGAAAGAAGTTTGTGAACCTGTCGCTCATCCTGGCGGCGCTGGCCCTTCCGGGTGCCGCGTCCGCGGGAAACCTCACCGGACGTTATGCCACCATCACCCTGGATGGCAGTCTCTTGGATTGGCAGTCGGGCGACGTGATGTATTCCGCCTCAGAAATTGGCGCCGGCGCTCCGCTCAATTCCACCTTCACCAACGTCTTCGTCGCCAACGATTCCAATTATGTTTACGTCGCGCTCCAGCTTCCGGCGCCGTCGGCCATCACCAGCAACTGGACCTACAATCTTTACATCGACGCGGATATGGTCTCGACCACCGGGTTTAACGGCGGCTGGATGAGCGCCGGCTACGACCACCTGGTCCAATACGGCGCTGCCGGAACGACCTATTCGGTATATAGTTTCACCGGAGCTGCCCAGTCGGATTGGAGCTGGAACTGGATGGGGCTGATCAATTACTCGAACAGTGATTTAGTGATCGAATGGGCCATTCCCATCGGTTCGCTCGGGCTGACCACCAACAGAATGCGCATGGAGTTCAACGTCACGGGCGGTGACGTGACCACGGAAACCTGGGCGTATCAGTGGGAGTCGGGCGTTGGGATTTACACGATGGCCACCCCGCCGCCAACGACGCCTCCGACGATTGCTGCAGTCGAAGGCGCTCCGAATAAGGTCCAGATCACATTTTCAAAACCGGTGACCCTCGCGACCGCCGGCGCTGTCACGAATTATTCTCTCAACGGCGGCCTCGCGGTGCTTTCGGCGACGCCGAACACCCTTAATCCGAGCAAAGTCACCTTGGCCACCAGTCCGCAGTCACGCGGCACCATTTATACCCTGACCGTCAAGGGCGTGACGGATGAAGCCGGCAGTCCCATAGCTCCCAACTCGCAGATGACCTTTGTGTCGAGTATCATGATCGATGGTTCCTTCGATGACTGGCAAGGCGTGCCTCTTCTCTTGAGCAACGACGCGGGCGATCCCAGCGCCACCGACTTCAAGGATGTCTATGCTTTTAACGACGCAAACTACATTTATTTCCGGCTGACCCTTTGGGAGCCGAGCGACTTGTTGAGCTCTCAGAATAACATTTTCATCGACACCGACAACAACCCCGCCACCGGCAACACGTTCTGGGGAGGTTCGGAGCTTCTCATCCAGGGCGGCGTTGGCTACCAGGAGAAGAACGGCGGCTTCAACGAGGGCCTCATTAATGGCCTCGATTTTATTTCGGCCAACTCGGGCAACACCAACTATGAGTTCCGCATTTCGCGCGCCGCCACGTATGCAACCGACGGCATGCCCGTCTTTACCACCAATATAATTAACTTCGCCTTCGACGGGGAGAGCAACTGGGTGAGTGTCAATCGGATGCCTCCCGGTTTGGGCGCGACGATTCCCTACACCCTGCCGCCTGGCCCGCTGGCGATCACCTTATCCGGCGGGCATCTGACGTTGCGTTGGCCCGGGCCTGGCACACTCCAGGCTTGTGATTCCTTGACTAGCGGTTCCTGGACGAATGTCCCGACTGCGGCAAGCCCTTATGCCACGCCGGCGTCGGAGAACAAATTATTCTTCCGGCTGGCGCAGTAACCGGACATTGCCCGCGACCCAACGTTCTCCCCGGCAGATGCGGGGAGGGTTAACCATGTTCACCCTGTTCAGCATTGTGCCCGGCGCCTTGCAGAGGGTTTGCGGATTCCTCCTTCGCCTTGGACGGGTTCTCAACGGCTCCCGGTGGAGTTTCCGTCTGGTGGTGGCGTTTTGTCTTTCGCCATTTCTTGCAGTGGCCGGTTCCACTAATTCCTGGCGCATTTTCCGTTCCTTGAATTCCGGCGCCACGCTGGGGGCCAACATGGTGTTAAACCCGGGTATGGAGACGGCGGGGTCAAGTCCCCCGCTGGCCAACTGGACTGCTTACGGCTCGGGCTACGCGGCCAGCACCACCAATGCGCATA
This sequence comes from Verrucomicrobiota bacterium, assembly GCA_037130375.1. GTDB lineage: Bacteria > Verrucomicrobiota > Verrucomicrobiia > Limisphaerales > UBA8199 > JAPLUA01. The sequence continues at coordinate 10,848 of JBAXTC010000174.1, forward strand.
CCGGGACGCGTTCGTTGCAATGTGCCACCACCAACGCCATGGATGTGCATGGGGGTTACCAAACGATCGTGCTGAACCAAACCACGCCCATAGCCCTCAAGCTCAGTGGGTGGAGCAAGGCCCAGGGCGTCACTGGGTCCAGTGGCTCCGACTATTCGGTTTACCTGGACATTCTGTACACCAACAATACATGGCTTTATGGACAGATTATTCCGTTCTCCGTAGGAACCCACGATTGGGAATACAAGGAGACGTTCATCGTCCCGGCTTTGCCCATCAAGCAACTGAGCTGTTATCTCCTGTTCCGCAATTCGCATGCCGGCACGGTTTGGTTCGATGACATCACCGTGGCGGAAGTGCAGAACACCGTCGTCCAGTTTGACGGCAGCGCAGCCGTCGCCAACCGGCCAAGCCCCTTGCCTTTTGATTCGTCAACCCGGTTCACACTGCTCAGCGGGGATGGACTGCAGCTCCAGGTGACGCAGGACGGAGGCGTCATCGAGGCGCTGGCGGACGGCACCAACAACTTGCTGGCTGCAGACATGGACTATGCCTCCGGTTGGTTTGTTTGCGACCGGGGCGCGGTTTCCGACTGGTGGAACGTGGGCGGGTGGGTCACCGCCACCAACAACAGCCTCCAGCAACATGGTGTCATCACGGGCCTGAACCTGGCCGCCGATGTGCGGTACTCGGTGACCAATAACGCCATCCGGATTCAGGCGACGGTTTCCAATCTGGCCACCCCGGACCGCCCGCTCTCCCTGTACTTCGCTCTTCCGGCGGCCATGGACGGAGGCTTTTGGTGGAACTCGCCGCGCAGCCGCGTTAGCGTGACTCAGGCTGTTGAAAGCGCCACTTTTTCCAGTGCCCAGCTCGGGGCGCGCAATCTCGTCAGCCAATATCCCCTGGCCACTGTTGCCAGCAGCGGCGCCCTGACCCTTGCGGTCCCACCCGACCAGTACCGCCCTTTCCGTTTGGTTTACAACCGGGTAACGAGGCAATTCTTCGCCGCGTTTGACATCGGGCTCAGCGCTGTGCCCACCAACTTTCCCCAATGCGCCACTGTCGAAGTGTGGCTTTACCGCAGCGATCCGGCCTGGGGTCTGCGGTCCGGGCTGGCCGGCTTTTACCAGCGGTTCCCGGCCGCCTTCG